>CADCOU010000077.1 GCA_902803155.1 uncultured Lachnospiraceae bacterium
TGTGCAGTGGCTGAGTGATCCGCACACTGCCTGGATCACGATCTCCATCGTAGCAGTGTGGATGAATGTGGGATATGAGATGATCATACTTCTGGCGGGAATGCAGGGAATCTCCCGGACTTATTATGAGTCTGCCTCACTGGACGGGGCAGGAAGATTCCAGCAGTTCAGGAAGATCACTCTGCCGCTGCTGACGCCGACGATCTTCTTTGTCCTGATCACGACCCTGATCTCTACGTTCCAGATCTTCGACGTCATCTACATGATGATCAATTCAAAGAGCCTGGCGAAAGAGGCTTCGCAGAGTATCGTACTGTACTTCTACCGCAATGCCTTTGAGTATTCGAAGAAGGGATATGCTTCTGCGATTGCGATCTTCCTGTTCCTGATCATCATGCTGATCACAGTTTTCCAGATGAAGATGCAGAATAAGTGGGTCAATTACGATCAGTGACAGAGGGACTGTTTATGAATAACAAAGCGAAAAAGAAAAACAATGCTCATATCGCCGTATATATCATCCTCTTGTCCGGGGTGCTGATCACACTTCTGCCGTTTTTCTGGATGCTGCTCACATCGCTGAAGACTCAGTCAGAGGCGATCCGCATACCTCCTGTGATCTTCCCCGCGAAGCCGGTGTTGTCCAACTATACAGATGTCTTCAAGGACATTCCTTTTGCCCGAATGTATCTCAATACGATCATCTCGGCGGTGGTGACAGTCGCGGCGCAGCTTCTGCTGTGTTCGATGGCGGCGTATGCATTTGCAAAACTGAAGTTTCCCGGCCGCGATATCATCTTCGTGGTACTGCTGGCCGTGCTGATGGTGCCGTCCTCGTTCTTTATCCTGCCGCAGTATCTGATCATCCAGAAGCTGAAGCTCCTGAATACGATCCCGGCGCTTTTTATTCCCAACCTTTTCAGTGCGTTCGGGACGTTTCTCCTGCGGCAGTTCTTCATGTCCCTGCCATCTGATCTGGAGGACGCGGCAGCCCTGGACGGGTGCACCCCCTTCATGACTTACTGGAGGATCATGCTGCCTCTGGCAAAGCCGGGGCTGGTCTCGCTCGGGATCCTGACTCTCCGGTTTGCATGGAATGACCTGATGTGGCCGCTGATCGTCAACACATCGCAGGAAAAGATGACGCTGACGGCAGGCCTTGCATATATGCAGGGACAGTACCAGACGAATTTCCCGGAAATGATGGCAGGAGCAATGATGGCGATCATTCCCCTGCTGATCCTGTTTGCTGTTTTCCAGAAACAGTTCATAGAAGGCATCGCACTGACCGGAATCAAAGGATAGTAGTAAGCCGGGAAGATGCTGCAGAGCATATCAGAGCAGGGAGATAGTAATGAACAGAGATATCAGGATAGGTTTGATCGGACTGGGCAATCGCGGCATATCACTTCTTGAGGAGATCATCCTTCCGCAGAAGGTATGTGTCGCGGCAGTCTGCGATATGTATGAGGACAGAAGAGAAAACGCCGCAAAGCTCATCACAGACGCAGGTCAGGGAGAACCGCTGAAAACGGATGATTATAAGACGATCCTGGAAATGCCTGAGATAGATGCGGTGATGATCACCGCAGCGTGGGAGACGCATATCCCGATCGCGTGCGAGGCAATGAAAGCGGGAAAATACGCCGGCTTCGAGGTCGGCGGCGCTTACTCGCTGGATGACTGCTGGAAGCTTGTCCATGTGTATGAGTCAACCAGAGTCCCCTGCATGATGATGGAAAACTGCTGCTATGGGCGCAATGAGCTGATGGTCCTGAACATGGTCCGCCAGGGCCTGTTCGGCCAGGTCGTGCACTGTGAAGGAGGATACAGGCACGATCTCCGGGAAGAGATCTCGACGGGACGGGAGAGACGGCACTATCGCTTCCGCAATTACCTGAACCGGAACGGTGAGAATTATCCGACCCATGAACTGGGGCCGATCTGCAATGTACTGGATATCGGCCACGGGAACAGGATGGTATCCCTTGTGTCCGTTGCTTCGAAATCTGCCGGACTGCGGGAATACATGCTGAGCCGGAAAGAGGAATTCCCCGATGCGGCTGACCTTGCCTTTGCCCAGGGAGATGTGGTGAATACGATAATCACGTGCGCCCACGGTGAAACGATCGCGATCACACTGGATACGACACTGCCGAGATACTACTCCCGTGCTTTCCAGGTCCAGGGAACGAAGGCGATGTACATGGATGACAATCACAGCATATTCATGGACGGCAAAGACAACGCGGATGAATTTGAATGGAAAAAGAACTGGGACAATGCGTCCGCCTACTATGAACAGTATGATCATCCGGTCTGGAAGGCCTACCGGAAAACAGGCATCAGAGGCGCCCATGACGGCATGGACTGGCTGGTCTTCAAAGCATTTTTCGATGCGGTAAGAGAGAAGACGGAGACCCCCGTCGATGTTTATGATTCCGCGGCCATGATGGCGGTCACGCCGCTTTCGGAACAGAGCATCTGTGCGGGAGGAATGCCGGTCGGGATCCCGGACTTTACGAACGGTGCCTGGATCACTAGAGAGAGGTGGGAACCGGGTCTTATGGGATGGTAAAGGCCATCATCCGGCAGCGGAGCCTGTGACGACCTGACGGAAAGAAGAAAATGATCTGACACGGAAAAGACGGTACATCAAAGAAGATGTACCGTCTCCTTTTTCTGTACGGAAACTTCTGTATGTAGTAAAATGGCATGCAGATACTGCATTGGAATCATAGAAACAGACCAGATGAAACGGAAAAGATAAACGGATACGACATGGATAAGAACCGTCTTGCCGCATTTATGGACGCAGTCATTGCGATTGTGATGACTATCCTGGTCCTGGAACTGGATAAGCCCTCTGAACCGACACTGAGTGCATTTTTGGCCCTCCGTGCCCATTTTGCGACGTATGCGATTACTTTTCTGTGGCTGGCAAGCATGTGGATCAGCCTGCATAATGCGTGGTATGTGGTCGACAGGATATCCAGCCGGACGATGTGGCTGAGTATGGCGTTATTGTTTTTTTCCTCCCTGTTTCCCTATGCGACAAGCCTGGTAGCGGATTATTTCAGCAGCAGGGTCGTACAGTGCTTTTACGGTATCATCGTCATAGCTACGACAGTGATGATGGTCCTGATATACCGAAGCCTTTCAAAGGATGACAGGAGACCGGAAACAGAGCAGTATATGAAACGGGTCGTCAGCATCCTCACGGTCGATATCGCCATCAAGGCTGCAGGCGTCATTCTCGGACTGCTGATCTGGCCACCGCTGGTATCCGTCGGAACTCTGATCGCAGCGCTGTTTATTGCCGTCAAGAGAAAAGACAACCCGGTCGGAAAGAGAACCTGAGAAACAGAACAGATTTGCAGATGGTAACGGAAATGACACCTGCAGCCGGAAAAATAAGAAAAATTTCCGAAAATGATGATAAGAACTACATGGAATAATGCTTCTGACGATAGAAAATATAGAAAATAATGATGAAGCGGTTTACGTGAAACAGGTCGGGTACAGGAATGGACAGCGGAATCAATGTGATGAAGTATGAGATCGTGCATGCTGCCGAGGAGGACAGAGAGGAGGTATTGCAGCTTTATAAAGCGCAGCTTGGCCGTGCGTTCTGTCTGTGGGATGAGGAATATCCGGGTAACGGAACGATCGATTTTGATCTTGAGAGAGATTCATTGTTCATCATGAAGATCGACGGAAGAATTGCCGCATGTATTTCCGTTGAAGATGATGAGGATGTGGACAATCTGCCATGCTGGGATAAAGCGCTGGCACCGGGAGGAGAACTGGCCAGACTTGCGGTCCTTCCTGAACTGCAGAACAGAGGGATCGCGAGGATAATGCTTCAATACGGCATGGAAGAACTGAAAAAGAGAGGTTTTCGGAGCGTTCATTTTCTGGTCGGCAGAGAGAATGTAAAGGCTGTCAGGTCTTACTCACATTTTGGATTCCATAAAGCAGGAGAGTGCTTTATGTATGGACATGAGTATCTCTGCTACGAAAAGGAACTTTCAAAACAGACAGGAGCAGACAGCAGATAATGTTCAGTGAGAAGCAGGTGAATCGGATGCAGAGGAAAAAGGAGGTTATCAGAATGAGAAAAACAGGAAAGATTATGGCGGTCACGGCTATTGCAGCTCTGGCGGTTTCGTTCGCTGCGCATGCAGGAGCATTTGATGTGTATTACGATTACCAGAATGAAGACGGAACATATTCCTACTATTTTGAACAGGGTGTTACGGTGACAATGGATGAAGACTGGTATCAGAAGACCTTTGTAAAGATCGATGAGGGGGGTGCCGGATTTTATCACAAAGCCAGTTATGATGCCTATGAAAAAGAAGGATATACGGGGGGCCGGCTGTTTACGATCGGAGCGTCCGTGAATACTGATTTTAAAGATCTGCCGAGTTTTGAATATATCGGATTTGATGATGAAGAAGCCATGAATTATTTTGTGGTGTTTCCTACGGATTATCAGGCCTATGCGGAGGATGAATCGATACGTGCGGAATATGATGCTCTCTGGGAAGGCGTGCATGATGTGGTCGCCGGGATCAGACTTGACAGTTCAGCAGATGCTGCAGAAGAAGGGATGATATCCGGCGGATGGACCGTCACGGAAGATATGTCGGTCACAGAGGAAGCGCAGTCTGCTTTTGATAAGGCGATAGAGGGCCTTACAGGTGCGGATTACGTACCGGAAGGACTGCTTGCGACTCAGCTGGTAGCAGGGACAAATTACTGCTTCCTGTGCAGGAAGACTGCAGTTGTTCCGAATGCGGTTCCGTCGTATGCCCTTGTGTATGTCTATGAGAACCTGGAAGGGGAAGCGGAAATACTGGGAATAAAAGACATTGCTTTTGGTGAAGGAATCCTTGAGGATGAAGCCTGAAGAGGGCAGAAGATAACGGATTTCCGGTTTGAAACGGCTTACTGTCTGTGTTTTTTAAGAAAAGAACAAGGATTACATTTACAAAAGAATCGTGACAGATTCTGATGAATGCGGTATAGTCTAAATGGATAGTTGTCTTTAGGAAACAAGATTCATTTAAGTTGTTTCCAGTCGGAAAGAGGTATGGATATGAAGAAGATATGGAGAAGAACCCTTCTGATCGCAGCAATGCTTGTGCTGGTTTTCTCTGTACATGCGATTGCTGATCAGAAACTGTATTCCGCCAGAACGATCACGTTCCCGAACCAGTATGGCGGCGGATGGTCGAATCAGTTTACATTGCCAGTAAAGAGCAATGTTACGATCGGCATCAGCATAACCGGCAACAATCAGTCAACATATATCAACCAGGGACTGCAGTATGTTCTGCAGAACATTTCTTCAGGACAGAAGGTATATCTGACTGTCCCTGCCGCCAGTCAGAACAAACTGAATTATTCTATCGGCGCGGCAATGAATCCGGGCACCTACAGCTTTGGCGTGTACTACAAAGGCGGTCAGGCTTTTAAGCTTCGCTTCTCGATCTATGCTGTAGGAGGCCTCAATGTCCCGGATTCCCTGGAGGTTATGAAAGATACAACGGAGACTGTCGTAGTCAAACCCTCGGATGGGAGCACCAATTTTATTAAGGTGAAGTCTGTCAAGAGTTCCGCTCCCGGGTATGCGACTGCCACTTATGACAACAGCAAGACGCCGCCGACTGTAACCGTAAAGGGAGTTGCCATCGGCAATGCCGTTATCACAGTATATGGGGTTGACGGGTCTTACGACACCATGAATGTCAAAGTGACCAAGTATGTTCCTGCGCCGACGCTGAACCACAAGTCACTGTCTATGAGTGCGGGAAATGTTGTCTATAACGCGGTCGAGAACGCTACTTCGACTGTTACCTGGTCCAGTTCCAATTCGAAGGTGGCAAAGGTTGGTCAGAACGGACGGATCAAAGCGATCGGTTTTGGAAAATGTGTGATCCGAGCCAAGACGGTCAGCAACGGGAAGACGTATGACCTCGCGTGTACGGTAAAGGTCTCGCGCACTGCGCCGAACTATAAGGCGAAACTTATAAAATATAATGCGAGCAAAAAACTGATGAAAGTCAGGGTGGAGAACCTTACCAATGTTCCGATGGTTTTCTACAGCAAGAACGCCTATGTGATGGATATCGAGAGCGGGAAAAAGCTCAGGTCAGCCCAGCTTAAGAACGGTTCCAGCATAACGATCGGCAAGAAGAAGACAAAGACCTTCTATCTCAAGGTAAAAGGCAAAAAGCTTGCAGACAGCACCTGTGTGATCTATGGCGTGAAACTTCTGTTCAAACAGGACAAAAGGAATTATTACGCCAGCATATTCAAGGATATAGATGTTGGAGGATACTGCTGGAAGAGTGATCCGAAGAAGTATTTCTCGTCGTATCTGAAATAACGGATGACCGGAGCGGAGGCTGCTCTATATGAAAAAAGTATTGTTTGTTGCATCGGAGGGAGTCCCTTTCATAAAGACAGGGGGACTCGCGGATGTTGTGGGATCGCTTCCCAAATGCTTTGATGCAGAGAAGACAGATGTGAGGGTCATCCTTCCGAAGTACATGTGCATGAGACAGGAGTGGAAGGATAAGATGAATTATCTCACCCACTTCTACATGGACCTCTCCTGGAGAAGCCAGTATGTCGGGATCCTGGAGATGAAATATGAAGGCGTTCAGTTTTACTTCATTGACAATGAGTATTATTTCTCAGGACCGAAACCCTACGGCAATATCTATCAGGATGTCGAAAAGTTTGCGTTTTTCTCCAAGGCAGCCCTGAGCGCACTGCCGGTGATCGGATTCAAACCGGATATTATTCATTGTCATGACTGGCAGACCGGCCTTGTTCCTGTTTATCTGAAGGATAAGTTCCATGACGGTGAGTTCTTCCGGGACATCAAGTCTGTTATCTCGATTCACAATCTGAAGTTCCAGGGTGTGTGGGATGTCAAGACGATCCAGGATATCACCGGGCTGGACAAGTCATATTTTGCGCCGGATAAACTGGAAGCGTACGGGGACGCAAACTATCTGAAGGGCGGTACTGTATATGCGGACCGCATCACGACTGTATCGAAGACCTACGCGGAAGAGATACAGACCCCCTTCTACGGGGAACGTCTCGACGGGCTGATGAGGGCGAGGAACAACTGCCTGACCGGAATCGTGAACGGTATTGATTATAAGGAGTATGATCCTGCTGCCGATTCTTTCATTGAGAAAAACTATGATATTGATACCTTCCGCAAAGAGAAGGTAAAGAATAAGAAAGCACTTCAGAAAGAACTCGGTCTGGAGCAGGATGAGAGGAAGTTCCTGATCGGTATCGTATCCAGACTGACAGATCAGAAGGGATTTGATCTCATTGCCTATATGATGGATGAGATGTGCCAGCAGGATCTCCAGTTTGTGGTACTCGGCACCGGAGAGGAACGCTATGAGAATATGTTCCGCCACTTTGCGTGGAAATACCAGGGCAAGGTTGCGGCAAACATCTATTATTCCGAGGCGATGAGCCATAAGATCTATGCTTCCTGCGACGCTTTCCTGATGCCGTCGCTGTTTGAACCGTGCGGGCTCTCACAGCTGATGAGTCTTCGCTACGGAACCATCCCGATCGTCCGGGAGACCGGCGGCCTGAAGGATACGGTGGAGCCGTACAACGAATTTGACAGCACCGGCACGGGATTCTCTTTTGCAAACTACAATGCGCATGAGATGCTCTACACGATCAAGTACGCGATGGATGTGTTCTACAACCACAAGAGAGAATGGAACAGGATGGTGGAAAGGGCGATGAAGAAGGATTTCTCCTGGAACACCAGCGCACAGGAATATGAAAAACTCTATGAAGAGATGCTGGGAGAGTGACAGGCTCTGAACGTCTCAAAGAAGATAAATCAGGGAACGCCCGCTCCGTGAAGGAGCAGGCGTTCTTTTTTCATGTGTATGGAAACGGACGCAGAGCCGTTTATCGGTAAGCGTTTCAGAGTGGATATTCTTCCGGGATCCTGCTTCGGAACACAGTGTAGTACCCGAAGCCCAGCGAGAGAAGCAGCTCCCGGATCCTGTCAAAGCAGGATGCGATGTCTCCCGGAGTGTGAGCGTCAGAGCCGATCGTGATGCGGGTTCCTCCGAGCTCACGGTAGCGCCGGAGTATGGACGGAGCGGGGTTCGGCTGCCCGAGATTGTGTTTGTATCCGGCGGCGTTGACTTCCAGACATTTTCCGCTTTGTATCAGAAAGAGCAGGATCTCATCGATCAGATCCGGGAATGCCTCACAGGAATCAAAAACCATATTCCCCCGGCCCGGGATATACCGGATGATATAGTCAAGGTGTCCGAGCGTATCCCATTCCGGCATTATCTTCAGATTGGCGAGCATCTCTTCGTAGTACGAGCGGATCAGTTCCGCATGTGTGCGGACTTCCCAGACTTCCGGATTATAAGGATCCAGTCCGCCGACCAGGTGCTGGGAAGCGATGATGAAATCGAGAGGCCAGGCGGAAGCAAGATCAGAGAAACGGCTGCCCAGATGCGGCTGCATGCCGAACTCAAGGCCGAACAGGATCCGGAATTCCGGATCGGTGCTCCGGAACAGATCACGAAGGCGCAGGATCTCCGTCAGGATCTCCTTCGGGTCCGAGACAAACGGAGAGGACAGATCCGGAAAATAAAAGTCCGGATAGTCAAGGTCCATATGTTCTGTGAAACATATACCTTTGAGATTCAGATCCATCGCACGCCGGACCATGCTTTCGGCAGGGGAGTCAGAATCCGTGGAAAAAGACGAGTGCATATGGCAGTCATACAGAACAGACATATCGTGTACCTCCGCTGATGATTGTAATTGCCTTTTCCTGACGCTGTCAATCGTACATGGGACACATTAAATGCGAATTTCATGGCTGATTACCGTTTCCATAAGATTTTCGGTGCCTGCCATACTTGATTTTTGCATGCCGATTAGATAGAATAAATCACGGGTTAAGCGGGCAGTGAAGGACATTGTATGATGTAGTTCACAGAAATGCTTGACGGAAACTATTTTTCTTTATCTATTTCAGGAGGAATCAATATTATGGCAGTAAAAGTTGCGATCAATGGATTCGGCCGTATCGGACGTCTTGCATTCCGTCAGATGTTTGGCGCTGAGGGTTTTGAAATCGTTGCGATCAATGACCTGACTTCTCCGAAGATGCTTGCTCATCTTCTGAAGTATGACAGCACCCAGGGCAGATATGCAAAGGGCGACACTGTTGTAGCGGGCGAGGATTCCATCACGGTCGACGGCAAGGAGATCAAGATCTACGCGATCCCGGATGCTAACAATGCTCCGTGGGGCGAGCTTGGCGTTGACGTCGTTCTCGAGTGCTCCGGTTTCTACACCTCCAAGGCAAAGGCTGAGGCACACATCAATGCAGGCGCAAAGTATGTCATTATATCCGCTCCGGCAGGAAACGACCTTCCGACCATCGTTTACAATGTAAACCATGAGAAGCTCACCAAGGATGACAAGATCATCTCTGCTGCAAGCTGCACCACCAACTGCCTGGCTCCGATGGCAAAGGCTCTGAATGACTGCGCACCGATCAAGACCGGTATCATGTGCACGATCCATGCATACACCGGCGACCAGATGACTCTGGACGGCCCGCAGAGGAAGGGCGATCTGAGAAGATCCCGCGCAGCCGCTATCAACATTGTTCCGAACAGCACCGGCGCTGCAAAGGCAATCGGTCTTGTTATTCCGGAACTGAACGGCAAGCTTATCGGCGCTGCACAGCGTGTTCCGACCCCGACCGGTTCCACCACCATCCTTACCGCGGTTGTGGAAGGCGAGGTTACCAAGGAGCAGATCAATGACGCTATGAAGGCTGCTTCCAATGAGTCCTTCGGATACAACACCGACGAGATCGTTTCCAGCGATGTCATCGGAA
>CADCOU010000078.1 GCA_902803155.1 uncultured Lachnospiraceae bacterium
GCCGGAATCATCCAGAAATTCAACACCTTGCAGATCTCCGACATAAGCTCCATATTCATCCGTGATCGGATACGGATCACAATACCAAAGGTAAAGGTACCCGGAATCATCCTTATCCTCAGGTCCATCCTTTGTATATACTATCTGCTTTGGAGTGACATTGATCTCCTCTCCTATTTCCAGAGAAGCATTCATCTCTTCGGCAAGCAATTCCTCACAGGAAGAGACTTTATAGATCCATATCGACTCCGACTCTGCTGAATCCAGTTCGTTTTCAACTGTATATTCGGCTGTAACCTTAATCTGACATGAACAGTACTCTTCTTCTGTTTCGACCGCAGTCACCCTCATCTCATCTTCTCCCTGAAGTTCAAAGGAAAACTGCTCGCTCAGTTCGACCGGGAGGGTAACCCCCTCTTCAATGGCATACCATTCTCCATCAGGAGCATATACTGACCACGTGTATCCGATGCTTCCCTCATCCGGCATGGTCTCTTCATATGGATTCTCACACGTTGCAGAGAAATCCACAGACTGGTTCGGTACCAGGCTTCCGGTAAATGAATCCGGATAACTCAGGATAACCTGGATCCCGTCCTCCCAGCTTGCCGCTTGCAGGACATCCTCGCCCTTCGCGCCTTCTGCCTCCGGGTCATCGATCAAATCCGCAGCTGTAAGGCCGGTCAGTCCGTCCGGATCATTGCTTTCGTCCGGATCCTGAAGAACCTCCTCCGCCGTACTGTCTTCTCCGTCTCCATCCTCATCCGCCGCGACAAGATACTCCTCTTCTGAAGAATCTTCCGGTTCGATTTCAACAGTCTGTTCTGCAGAGACTACATCATCCTCCTGCATGCTGAACAGGGCTTCGTCCTTTGCATACTCTCCTGCCAGTACGCCTGTCGGCATGGAAGTGAACAGAAGCGCTGCCGATAATACGGAAGCAAGGATACGTCTGGTTCTGATACGTGTCATCTTGTATTCCTCCTGTGCGTATATGGTCTTACTGTTTTGTTTTTCGTTTATGAAAACAAACGGATTCTCATTTCGAAACAGATGTGTTTAAACATGTGTGTATATTTTGTCCATGATAGCACAAAATGTATGCAAGCTGCATACATTTTGGCGTTTTCAGAAAAATTTTTTTCTTTATTTACTTTTCTTCAGATTGCATTGGATCAGGTATATTCCGGCATCCAGTCCTTATGCGCCTCGAGCAGTTCGTCGCAGAGCTGCCTGATGCTGTCGATCGGGAGTTCCGCCGCGGTGTGCGGATCCAGCATGGCCGCCATGTACAGGTCCTCTTTCCGGCGGCTTCTCGCTGCCTGTATGGTGAGCAGCTGCGGATTGATGTTGGTGCGGTTG
The DNA here is from genome assembly GCA_902803155.1 of uncultured Lachnospiraceae bacterium. Lineage (GTDB taxonomy): Bacteria > Bacillota > Clostridia > Lachnospirales > Lachnospiraceae > Porcincola. The sequence continues at coordinate 1,363 of CADCOU010000078.1, forward strand.
ATCGCTGCGCACTGCTCCGGAAGGTTTCCTACATAGCACGGATGGATACCCGCCCGGTCGACCAGGCACGGTACTTCCACACAGGCATTGTCCGGCAGATTCGGGATCATCCCGTGATTGATCACATTGCCGTGCACCCGGTACGGATGATCATTTTCCATGGATTCTATGATGCATGCGGCAAATTCCCTGCTCTTCTCGTGTTTCAGTTCGCGGTTCTCCACAAGCTCTTCCCGCATCTTCGCCCAGTCTTCGATCTGTTTGATACATCTGCGGGGATACTCGTCGAGCGGGATATTGTACCGGTCAATGAGTTCCGGATAGGCCGACTTGATGAACCAGGGCGTATATTCCGAGTTGTGTTCGGAAGACTCCGTGATGTAGTATCCGAACTGCCGCATCATCTCAAAGCGGACCTTGTCGCCGGCCGCATCATATTCCGCCTTCCCGTCCAGGAAATCAAACGCACGCTTCTTTATCTCCGGATACAGGTCATTTCCGTTCTTATCTTCCACCCTGAGCAGCCAGGCCTGATGGTTGATTCCGGCAATCTCCCACTTCGCTTCTTCCGCAAGATCTTCCATATCCAGAGACTTCAGCAGCTGCGGAACGCATACCTGTACACTGTGACACAGGCCGACTGTTTTGATATCCGTATAGCGCTGCAGGTATCCGGTCAGCATAGCCATCGGATTGGTATAGTTGATGAACAGCGCATCCGGACAGACCTCTGCCATATCTGCGGCAAATTCTTCCAGGACAGGGATGGTTCTGAGTGCCCGGAAGATCCCGCCGATCCCGAGCGTATCCGCGATCGTCTGTCGCAGACCATACTTTTTGGGGATCTCGAAGTCCGTGATCGTACAGGGATCGTATCCGCCGACCTGTATGGCGTTCACAACATAGGAAGCTCCGCTGAGCGCTTCTTTCCTGTCCGTAAATGACCGGACGGAAACCTCTCTTCCCGCATTTCTGCTGATGCTCTCCAGCATTATCCTGGAATCCTCGAGACGTACCGGGTCTATGTCATACAGCGCGATCTCCAGATCCCGGATCTCCGGCATCATGATGCAGTCTCCCAGCACATTTTTGGCAAATACCGTGCTGCCAGCTCCCATAAATGTTACTTTCGGCATAAGTATCCTCCTGCTTCCTAAATTATTTCAGATTGTTTCAGGTCAGCCGCCGGCAGACCTGTGTCCGCGCGCGGCACGCTTTGTGCCTGCGATCTTCGCGGGATATCCTGCTGTCATCTTACCTTACATCCCGGGAAAATGGAACCTCTCCAAGTGCCTCGAATAAAGGAAACCATCGCATTGTCCATGCACCGCTCTAACATCTTGCAATCAAAGCCTGTCCGATGATGAGCAGTCACCTTCACAAAAAACACGCCATGTATGCAGTCCGCATACATGGCGTGTTTATTCATACTATATGTTTTTCAACAGACGGCTTACACAGCTGTCCTCCGGATCACACGATCCCCTGTGCCTTCATGGCGTCGGCAACCTTCTGGAATCCGGCGATATTCGCTCCGGCAACATAGTTGCCTTCCATACCGTAACGCTTCGCAGCTTCATCAACGTTCTTGAAGATGTCGTTCATGATCCTCTTGAGCATGGTATCGACTTCCTCGAAGGTCCAAGACAGACGCTCCGAGTTCTGGCTCATCTCCAGCGCGCTGGTCGCGACGCCGCCGGCGTTGCTGGCCTTGCCCGGGCTGAACAGCATGCCCTTGCTCTGGATGAACTCTGTCGCATCCAGCGTGGTCGGCATGTTCGCGCCTTCCGCTACGCAGTAGCAGCCGTTTTCATACAGAGTCTTCGCATCTTCGAGATTGAGTTCATTCTGGGTCGCGCACGGGCATGCGATATCGCATTTCACGCTCCATACGCCCTTGCCCTCATGGTACTCTGCGTTCGGCCTCTGTGCCTTATAATCGGTAAGACGCGCACGGCGTACTTCCTTGACTTCCTGCAGGAGTGCGACATCGATCCCGTCCGGATCGTAGATCCAGCCTGTGGAATCCGAGCAGGTGACCACATTTGCGCCAAGCTGCTGTGCCTTCTGGATCGCATAGATCGCGACATTGCCCGCGCCTGAAACCGCGATGGTCTGTCCCTTGATATCCTTGCCATTTGCCTTCAGCATGGCTTCCAGGAAATAGATCAGGCCATATCCCGTTGCCTCGGTCCTTGCAAGCGAGCCGCCGTAGGTAAGACCTTTGCCGGTCAGCACGCCTTCATAGAGCTTCGTGATTCTCTTGTACTGTCCGTACAGGAAGCCGATCTCACGTCCGCCCACGCCGATGTCGCCGGCCGGTACGTCAGTGTCCGCGCCGATGTGGCGATACAGCTCTGTCATAAAGCTCTGGCAGAATGCCATGACTTCCCGGTCGCTCTTGCCCTTCGGATCGAAATCGCAGCCGCCCTTGCCGCCGCCGATCGGAAGTCCGGTCAGGGAATTCTTGAATATCTGCTCGAAACCGAGGAACTTGATGATGCCGAGGTTGACGGACGGATGGAAACGAAGGCCTCCCTTGTACGGTCCGATGGCACTGTTGAACTGCACACGGAATCCATTGTTCACCTGGACCTGTCCCTTATCGTCTACCCAGGGAACTCGGAACATGATCACACGCTCCGGAGTGGTCAGTCTCTCAAGAAGCGCTTCCTTCCTGAACTCTTCCTCATTTTCATCAATCACAGGACGCAGGGTCGCAAGGACCTCCTTGACTGCCTGATGGAACTCCGGCTGTGCCGGGTTCTGTGCTACAACGCGAGCATAAACCTCATCTACATACGACATATGATACCTCCTCCGATCTGACCGCCCGGCTCCATCCCGGCCATGCCGGATCCTTCGCTGCATCACGGTCCTTCACTGATCTCACAACGCGGCTATTATACAACCGTGTAAAATAATACCGCAAGAGCAAAATCGAAAAAAATTCCGAAAAAATAGATTTTTCGGAATTTTTTATCGCGTTTTTCTGTTTTTTCGGACTTTATTCGAGAAGCCGGGGATTCCGTCTCTGAGAACCACCCCCATGACAGATGCCTCGAATGTAAGAATATGCCGTGCATGCAATATACATACACGGCAAATAGATAAACAACTATAAATCAGTCCCTGCGTGACTATCCGATCATTCTTATCCGGATCAGAACAGTCCCTGTGCCATCATGGCGTCTGCAACTCTCTCAAAGCCTGCAATGTTTGCGCCTGCGACCAGATTGTAGCCCAGTCCGTTGCGCTCCGCAGCCTGTACGGAGTTCTCATAGATTGTATCCATGATGCGGTGCAGCTGCCTGTCGACCTCATCTGCTGACCAGAAGAGGCGTTCGCTGTTCTGGCTCATTTCGAGTCCGCTGGTGGCAACGCCGCCGGCGTTGACTGCCTTGGACGGAGCTACGATCATATCCGGCTGCTCCATCAGATAACGCAGAGCGTCATTGGTGGTCGGCATGTTCGCGACTTCGATGTAGTAGCGGACCTTGTTCGCCACGATCTTCTCTGCGGAGTCCATGTGAACGTCGTTCTGCATAGCGGACGGCATGATAATATCCGCCTTCACACCCCACGGCTTCTCGCCTGCGTGGAACTCTGCTCCGAACTTGTCCGCGTAATCCTGGACCTTGTTCCTGCCGGAGTTCCTCATCTCGACCAGGTAGTCGATCTTCCCCGGGGTATTGACGCCGTCCGGATCATAGACATATCCGTCCGGACCTGACAGTGTGACGACCTTCGCTCCGAGTTCTGTCGC
>CADCOU010000079.1 GCA_902803155.1 uncultured Lachnospiraceae bacterium
CGGCTCCTTGTTTTTTTCTCCGGAAAGGCGGTGAGGCACTTTGTCCGTTGAGACAGCTGCAAAAGAAGTTCTCCGGATGGAGCATATCACAAAGCAGTTCGGCTCTGTGTATGCGAACCGTGATATCAATTTTGATGTCCGCGCCGGTGAAGTACATACTCTTCTGGGTGAAAACGGCGCCGGCAAGAGTACGCTCATGAATGTACTCTTCGGTCTGTATCAGCCCACAGAGGGTGATATCTATGTGCATGGGCAGAAGGTAAAGATCGATTCCCCGTCCCAGGCCGTAAAACTCGGGATCGGTATGGTGCACCAGCATTTTATGCTTGTCGAGGCGATGACGGTCCTGGAGAACATTATCCTCGGGGATACCCGTTCCAAAGGGATCTTTATTGACCAGAATGCAAGAAAGAAAGAGATCCTGGAGCTCTCGCAGAAATACGGTCTGGATGCGGACCTCGACCAGCAGATCACAGAACTTGCGGTCGGCGCCCAGCAGAGAGTCGAGATCCTGAAGGCTTTGTATCGCGGATGCGATGTGCTGGTCCTCGACGAACCGACCGCCGCCCTTACTGACCAGGAAGCGGAAGGCCTGTTCGAGATCATGAACAAGCTTAAGAGCGAGGGAAAAAGCGTCATCTTTATCAGCCACAAGATGCGCGAGGTTCTCCGCGTGTCGGACCGCGTTACGATCCTTCGTGCCGGGCAGTCCGTGGAAACGGTTAATATCGGAGATGTTACGGGTGAAGAACTCGCGAACAAGATGATCGGCCGCGAGCTGAAACCTTCCCAGTATGAGAAAGTGGAGTCAGACGGTGAAGCGGTCGCGGTTCTGGACCATGTCAGTTATCACAAGAGTTCCAAGCATAACGGGCTGAACGATGTTTCCCTGCAGATCCGCCGCGGCGAAGTGGTCGGGATCGCGGGTGTGGACGGCAACGGCCAGAGCCAGCTCGCCATGCTGCTGACCGGCAACATTGCCCCTGAAGAAGGAACTATGGATCTGAAAGGCTCCAAAGTTGCCCGTTACGATCCGAACGGTTTTATCCAGGAAAACGTTTCCCATATCCCGGAAGACCGCAACAAGGCAGGCCTGGTTGGCAATATGTCTGTCGCCGACAATCTGGTTCTGAAAAAAACAAGGGATCCCAGATTTTCCGATGGAAACGGGCTGCATCTGAAAAAGAGAGCGATCCGCGACTATGCGCTTGAGCTTCAGGAGAAGTTCGACATCCGGTGCTCTTCCGTGGAACAGGAGTCCAGAAACCTCTCCGGCGGCAACCAGCAGAAGGTCATTCTGGCGCGCGAACTGGAAGCTGCCCCCGATCTTCTGGTCGCGGTACATCCCACCAGAGGCCTTGATATCGGGGCGACCCGTTTTATCCATGATACGGTAATCGCGCAGCGCGGCACCGGATGCGGAGTATTGCTGATCTCAGCAGACTTCGATGAGATCCTGGAAGTCTCCGACCGTATACTGGTCATGTTTGAGGGACAGATCATGGGCGAATATTCAGGCAAAAATCCGCCGATCGAAGAGATCTCTCTGGCAATGGCCGGAAAGTGAGGTGACAGGCAGAATGAAAAACAAAGGCTTAGGGGCACTGATTATCGTTCCCGTGCTCTCCATCATCATCTCATTCCTGATCGGATGCATCATCATCGCGGCTCTGGGTGCCAGCCCGGCGGATGCCATGCGGTATCTCTGGAAAGGCGCTTTCGGAAATGTCCGCAACCTCGGAACGACATTTTCCCGCTCGACACCGCTGATCTTCACGACCCTCTGTGCCTGCTTCGCGTACCGCTGCGGCGTCTTCAATCTGGGTGGCGAGGGGCAGTTCATCATCGGATCCATCCTGGCCTGCTATATTGCGACCCAGGCTCCGCTGACCGGTATCCCGGCGATCATCCTGTGCGCTGTCGCCGGAGCAGTGGGCGGCGGCCTGTGGGCGGCGATCGCGGGCCTGCTGAAGGTATACCGCGGACAGAATGAAATGATCATCACGATCATGCTGAACTATGTGGCGACTCTGTTTATGGGAGTGGTCTATACGAACTGGCTGCGTGAAGGCAGCGTCCCACAGACAATGGCTGTCCCGGACGAAACGCAGCTTCCGTCTTTCCTGGGGCTGAGAGCGACCATCGCATTTCCCATTGCGGTCCTGACCGGTATCATCATCTTCTACTTCCTGTTCTATACCTCCTCCGGCTTCCAGCTGAGAGCGGTCGGGCTGAACATGACGGCAGCAAAGGTGAACGGGTTCAACGTAAAGCGTTATCTTCTGGTGAGCTTTATCGTATCCGGCGCGATCGCCGGTCTCGGCGGAGCACTTGAGCTCCTGGGTACGCAGCTTCGCCTGATCAATGGTTTCGGGGCAGGCTACGGATTTGACGGTGTCGCCATGGCGCTGATCGCCAGCCTTCACCCGCTTGCCGGGATCCTGGTCGCGATCTTCTTTGCCGCGCTGCGCGTCGGATCCACGACGATGCAGACAGCAACGGGCGTTCCGACCAGTGTATCGGATATCATCCAGGCACTCGTGATCGTCTTTACGGTTGCCGGCATGGCTCTGGTAAGGCTTCCGGAATTCAAGAGCCGGTTCACACGTAAAGTAAGAAAGGAGGCGTGAATATGGGATCCTTTATCGCGAATCTGATCCTTGCAAGTGTCCGGATGGCGTCTCCGCTGATCTTCCTCTCTCTCGCCGAACTGTTCTCACAGCGCGCGGGACTGGTCAACATCGGTATTGAGGGACTTGCGTCCATCGGTTCACTGACAGGATTTCTTGTCAGCCTGATCACAGGCAATCCGCTTCTCGGCGTCCTTGCCGGAGCGCTGGCCGGTATCGCGGTCAACATGATCTTCGCCTACGCTACGATCAATCTCTGTGCGGAGCAGATCGTATACGGCATGGCCATCAACATCTTCGCACCGGCTCTGGCGGCTTTCATTTACAGGGTGTATTTCGGATCCGGGAGCGAGCTGGTACAGGCCGGCCTCATGGGAACACTGAAAAACATGCTCGGCATCAAGAGCAATAATTTCTTCGTCAATCTGTTCCTGGATCAGACGCCGATGGTATACCTTGCTTATCTGCTGGTCATCGTGACAGCAATCTTCTTCGCGCGGACGAAATCCGGCCTGAACTACAAGGCCGTCGGTGAATATCCGAAAGCCGCTGCGACACTCGGCATCAATGTTATCGGCATCAAGTATCTGGCCTGCGTGATCTGCGGCGCACTTGCCGGTATAGGCGGGGCTTATCTGACGACCTGTTATTCCAAAACCTATGTGGACGGAAATGTCGCAGGCCGCGGATTCATTGCCCTGGCGGCGGTCATCTTCGGACGCTGGAGTTCCGGCGGAGTACTTGTCGCCTGCCTGTTCTTCGGTTTCTGCGACGCCCTGCAGATCCGTCTGCAGCTGATTAACAACACGCTACCGTACCAGTTCTTCCAGATGATCCCTTATGTGGCCAGGACCACGACG
>CADCOU010000080.1 GCA_902803155.1 uncultured Lachnospiraceae bacterium
AGAGATCGAAGAGAGACTTGCGGCGGTATCGGAGATGAACCGCAACGCGATCACCAGAGAAGAGATACGCGAATATCTGCAGCCGGTGTATGACCTGGAGAGGCTGATCTCGAGAATCTCATACCGGTCTGCCAACCCAAGGGATCTGATCGCTTTCCGAACTTCGCTGGAGATGGTCCCTGCCATCAAAACCGCACTCGGGGAATTTCAGGCGCCGCTGCTTCAGAAGATCCGAAGAGAGATCGACGAACTGAAGGATCTGTGCGAACTGATTACGGTATCCATTATAGACGATCCGCCCATGATCATCCGGGAAGCCGGATTCATTCGCGACGGATACAATGCGGAAGTGGACCGTCTTCGCTCTGCTGCAAGGGACGGCAAGAGCTGGCTTGCGGATATCGAGCTCAGAGAGCGTGAGCGTACCGGGATCGCGAAACTGAAACTGAAATTCAACAAAGTCTTCGGATACTATCTGGAAGTCCCGAACAGCTTCCGGGATAAGGTGCCGGAGGACTATATGCGCAAGCAGACTCTGGTCAATGCGGAGCGTTACATCACTCCGGAACTGAAGGAACTTGAGGAGACGATCCTCGGGGCATCCGACAAACTGAATACACTTGAGTACGAGCTCTTTGTCGAGGTCCGGGAGAAGATTGCGGAAAATACCGCGCGCATACAGAGCACCGCCCGTGCGATCGCCGCAGCGGACGTATTCGCGTCGCTCGCTTATGTCGCAGAGCGGAACCGGTATGTCTGCCCGAAGATCAATGACAGGGGAGTCATAGATATCCATGACGGAAGGCATCCGGTCGTTGAGCAGATGGGACTGGGGGATCTGTTTGTCCCGAATGATACGCTGCTGGACAACCGCAAAAACCGCGTCAGTATCATTACGGGCCCGAATATGGCCGGCAAGTCTACCTACATGAGGCAGACGGCACTGATTGTTCTGATGGCGCAGATCGGTTCTTTTGTCCCAGCGTCCTCGGCAAACATCGGGCTGGTCGACCGGATATTCACCAGGGTCGGAGCGTCAGACGATCTCGCGAGCGGACAGTCCACCTTTATGGTCGAAATGAGTGAGGTCGCCAATATCCTGCGTCAGGCAACGCGCAATTCTCTGCTGATCCTTGATGAGATCGGCCGCGGTACTTCGACGTATGACGGCCTGTCCATCGCCTGGGCCGTCGTGGAACATATAGCGGATACAAAGCTGATCGGCGCGAAGACGCTGTTTGCAACGCATTATCATGAACTGACGGAACTGGAAGGAAAGATCCCGGGCGTGAACAATTACTGCATAGCAGTCAAGGAGAAGGGCGATGACATCGTCTTCCTGCGCAAGATCGTCCGCGGAGGGGCCGACCGGAGTTACGGCATCCAGGTCGCGAAGCTTGCCGGCGTGCCGGATACGGTGATCGAACGCGCGAAGGAACTGGCGGAAGAACTGTCGGAAAATGACATCACGGAAAAGGCAGTGATGATCGCCGAAGAGAGTACCGCACGGGAACCGAAACGCAAGAAACCGGATGTGGCCGAGAGCAGGCAGATGTCATTGTTCGATACGGTGACAGACGAGGCGATCGTACAGGAACTGATGGACATCGATGTCTCCAGGCTTACGCCGCTCGATGCGCTGAATACGATCTATGCGCTGCAGAACCGTTTGAAAAACAGGTGGAAACCGGAATAATCCGGAGAAACCTGAATAAAGTGACGATTCTGCCCAAAAAGCTGGTGGAATGCATAAAATCAAGTCAGGAGAAATACATGACTGAGATCAGAGTACTGGAACAGGCTACGATCGATAAGATCGCTGCAGGCGAAGTGGTGGAACGTCCGGGTTCCATCGTGAAAGAACTGTGCGAGAATTCCATAGACGCCGGTGCCTCCGCCGTCACAGTGGAGATTCGGGACGGCGGACTGAGTCTGATCCGTGTGACCGATAACGGAGAGGGGATCGATCCGGGACAGATCAGGACTGCATTCTTAAGGCATGCGACTTCCAAGATCACTAAGGTAGATGATCTGACTACGATCCGTTCCTTTGGCTTCCGTGGGGAAGCTCTTTCGAGCATTGCAGCGGTCAGCCGGACTGAGCTGATCACAAAAACCAGGGAAAACCTGACAGGGATCCGCTATAAGGTGGAAGGAGGAGTCGAGACGCTCTTCGAAGAGATCGGCGCTCCGGACGGCAGTACATTTCTGGTGAGGGATCTGTTCTACAACACACCTGCCAGGAAGAAGTTTCTCAAGAGCGCACAGACAGAGGCCGGCAATATCAGTGATTACGTGAGCAGACTTGCCCTGTCGCATCCGGAAGTTTCGGTCAAGTTCATGGTGAACGGGACGACGAAACTGTCAACTTCCGGATCCGGCAGCCAGAAGGATGTGATCTATTCCGTATTTGGCCGGGATATCACATCTAACCTGATCGAGGTTGACAGACATGATGAAGCGCAGGGTATGACCCTCCGGGGCTGGATCGGCAAACCCCAGATCTCGCGAGGGAACCGTACGAATGAGATCTTCTATGTGAACGGCAGGCTTATCTATAACAACATCATGTCAAAAGCTGTGGAAGAAGGATATGAGACGTTCCTGATGCAGCACAAGTTTCCGTTTGTGATCCTGTCGCTGGATCTCCCGGGCGACAAAGTGGATGTAAACGTACATCCAGCCAAGGCGCAGGTGAGATTTTCGGACGGCCCTGCCGTATTTGATTTTATCCGGGATTCGGTTAAGGAACTGCTCAGCCGCAGAGAACTTGTCATCGACACGACATTTGGTTCCGTAAAGGAAGAAGAGGCGCAGAAGAGAGAAGCGCTGAAAAGAGCCAGGGAGGAAGAGGCGAAACACGCTGTTCCCGAACCTTTTGAAAAACTGCGCAGGGAACATCAGGCATGGAATGAGGGCGGTTCATCTTCCGGAGAGTACGCAGGAAAAGACCAGATGTCGCCCTATGCAAGGAAGTATCCGAATGCGGACCGGCAGAGGGCGGATTCAGCAGAGCGTATCCGACAGTCGAATGAATTCCTGAAAGAAGTATCGCAGCTGTCGATCTTTGATGAGTCATTCGATGTCAGGGAACGTCCTTCCTACAGAGTCGATACGGAAACAGAGACAGGTACAGAGACGGGCACAGGGACAGAGACAGGGGCAGAGAGTGTTCAGCCCGGTACAGGGAAGAGCCACGAACAGTTCCTGACGGAAGAACACCGCACGGAACACAGGATTATCGGTCAGGTATTTGATACCTACTGGATCGTCGAATTCCGGGATCATATGTATATCATTGATCAGCATGCCGCCCATGAGAAGGTCATGTTTGAGCGGCTGATGGAAAAGTTCCGGAACAAACAGGCATCTTCCCAGATGATCAGTCCTTCGATCATCCTCTCGCTGACAATGGCGGAGGAAGATCTCCTGACTTCGAACATGGACCATTTCCGTGAGATCGGGTTCGAGATAGAACCGTTCGGCGGACGGGACTATGCCATCCGGGCGGTTCCGCAGGATCTGTTCGGACTGACGGAACGGGAGTTTTTCATGGAGATGCTAGACAGTCTCAGCGAGGATACCGGCAGGCAGTCTGTCGAGAACCTGACGGCAAGAGTAGCCACGATGGCCTGCAAGGCAGCTGTCAAAGGAAATACATCCTTAACCCGTGAGGAAGCGGAAGCTCTTATCAGTGAACTGCTGACGCTGGAGAATCCATATAACTGTCCGCATGGACGGCCTACGATCCTGTCTATGTCGAAGAATGAGATCGAAAAGAAGTTCCATAGGATCGTCTGATCAGGACGAGCATTTTGGACAGAGTTTCCGTGAAAAATTATCCATAAGGAAACTTTTAGCTTCAGTAGTGAGATTGATTTGTGATGAGTAATTCTCCAGAGAAGAAAGATCGCGGATATCCGGTATCCTTATATGATTCTGAGGTATCTGTACAGCTGGAAGGCAACGAGAAAAGAAAAGACAGGCAGAGCCTGGTTGTGCTGACCGGCCCAACGGCAGTAGGCAAGACCGCTCTGTCTATTTCTCTTGCGAAAGCAATAGGCGGGGAGATCATTTCCGCTGATTCCATGCAGGTCTACCGTGGAATGGACATTGGCTCTGCAAAGATAAGACCGGAAGAGATGCAGGATATCCCTCATTATCTCATCGATGTCCTGGATCCGCACGATTCGTTTGATATCGTTCAGTTTCAGACTATGGCAAAGAAAGCGATGGAAAAGATCCGAGCAAACGGACATATCCCGATCCTTGTCGGAGGAACGGGCTTCTATATACAGTCTGTCGTATATGATATCGATTTTACGGAGAATGACGGTGATACGGCTTACCGGGAGATGCTGGAGAAAGATCCTGATCCGGTAAAGCTTCATGCCATGCTGGAAGAAGTCGATCCGGAATCGGCGCGGATGATCCATCCGAACAATATCAAGCGTACGATCCGGGCGCTTGAATTCTACCATCAGACCGGAAGAAGGATATCTGACCATAACGCTCTGGAACGAAGCAAAGAATCTCCCTATAATTTTGCGTACTTTGTCCTGAACGATGAGCGGGAGAAGGTCTATGCAAGGATCAATGAAAGAGTGGATGTCATGATGCGTGATGGTCTGGAAGAAGAGGTCCTCTCGCTGAAAAACGCGGGTCTTACGGAAGATATGGTATCCATGCAGGGACTCGGATACGCGGAGATGCTTCAATATCTCAGCGGCGAGTATTCCAGAGACGAAGCTGTCCGGCTTATCAAACGCAATACACGGCATTTCGCGAAGCGTCAGATCACCTGGTTCAAGCGGGAGAAAGAAGTGATATGGCTGGACCGGGGAAGGTTTGACAATGATGAGGCGAAGATTCTGGAAGAGATGCTGAGTGTACTGAAAGAAAAGAACATCATTCAGAAGTGATAAATGGAAGGCACAAGGATATATGGAGAATACCAGAAACTATTCTGCAGAAAATTTGTATGCGCAGATGGGCATTTCCGAGAAGGTGTGGAAGAGAGGGGAAGAGGTCTGTGATGCACTGAAAGACCGCTTTGAAGCATTTGACCGGACTGCGGAGGCCAACCAGCTGAAGGTGATCGGCGCCATGCAGAAGAACCGGATCTCAGCTGAACACTTTATCGGTTCTACCGGATACGGATACAACGATGCGGGCAGGGATGATCTGGAGAAAGTATATGCGGATACTTTCCATACGGAAGACGCTCTGGTCCGGACTCAGATCACCTGCGGGACACATGCCCTGAGCCTTGCGCTCGCAGCGAACTTAAGGCCCGGCGACGAGCTGGTGTCTGTCAGTGGAAAGCCTTATGATACCCTGGAAGAAGTGATCGGTATCAGAGAGTCCAGAGGGAGCCTTGCAGAATACGGAATCACGTACAGGCAGGTTGAACTGAAGGAGGATGGTTCATTCGACTTTGAGGCAATAGAAAGTGCTCTCAGGCCGAACACGCGTCTCGCTGCGATTCAGAGATCTAAGGGATATCTGACCCGTCCGTCACTCTCCGTGGAACAGATCGGGGAGGCGATCCGGTTTATCAAAGATCTTTGTCCGGACATCCTTGTGATGGTTGACAACTGTTACGGGGAATTCGTCGACTGCGTGGAACCTTCAGATTTCGGAGCGGATATGACGGTAGGTTCGCTGATTAAGAATCCGGGCGGCGGACTGGCTCCGATGGGAGGGTACATAGCCGGAACGAAAGAGTGTATAGAGAACTGCGCGGTACGTCTTACATCGCCCGGACTCGGACGTGAGGTGGGTGCAAGTCTGGAAGCAAACCGCTCACTCTATCAGGGATTCTTCCTGGCGCCGACTGTGACAGCCGGTGCGCTGAAGGGTGCTGTGTTTGCCGCGAATCTCTTCGAACAGTCCGGATTCCGCTGTATCCCGGGAGGATCAGAGCGGAGAAATGACATCATCCAGGCGATCGAATTCGGTACGCCTGACGGATTGATCCGGTTCTGCGAAGGGATTCAGGCTGCTGCGCCTGTGGACTCGTATGTGATGCCTCAGCCGTGGGCGATGCCCGGATATGACAGCGACGTGATCATGGCAGCTGGTGCGTTCATACAGGGATCTTCCATTGAACTGTCCGCGGATGGCCCGCTGCATGAACCTTATGCAGCTTATTTCCAGGGAGGACTGACCTGGTATCACGCGAAGTTCGGCATACTGAAAGCATACCAGAATCTGATGGATGCAGGTCTGATCCGGCTTTCATAGAGTATATTTCATTACACTAAGTTTTCATAAATGACATGTAAAATAACTGATATTTGAATTCATCAGAATGTCAGGCAAGGAGATCCGGGATGAAAAAAGTAGTAATCATAGGCTGCGGCGCGTCCGGTATGATGGCTGCCATTGCTGCGGCAAGAGAAGGCGCGGAGGTGACAGTCCTGGAGTCTGGGAGAAAGCCGGGCAGGAAACTGCTGTTGACAGGAAACAGCCGGTGCAATCTGACAAACCTGGATCCTGAGCTTTTTGAGCGATACGGAATAAGTGAGGATCCGGCCTTGAAAACGGATGACGCGAAGACAGGGTTCGTGAAGAAGGTGCTTGAACAGTTTTCCGTATCCGATACGCTGCGTCTGTTTGAGGAATGCGGCCTGCTGACTGCAGCGGAGCATGGGACCTGGATCTATCCGGTTACCGGCAGGTCGGAGAGCGTGCTCGGGGTGCTGCTGAGGGAGCTGCAGCGTCTCCATGTGAAACTGAAATACAACACAGAGGTTACGGGGATAGACAGAGAAGACCATACATGGAAAGTCCATACAGAGGGCTGGACTTATTCATGTGATACTGTGGTACTCTGCTGCGGGTCCAGGGCGGTGCCGTCTACCGGTTCCAACGGAAGCGGTTATGAGCTTTGCCGGGGACTCGGAATGGATGTGACAGACATACTGCCTGCCCTGACAGCGATGCAGTGCCGCCTTCCGGAGGACTGCCGTCCATTTACGGATAAAGAGAAGGATAAGGAAAATGCAGCCTATCCTCTGAGCTGTGCTGCCGGTACACGTACGATCGCAGACGTCAGAGTCTATGCTGACGGAGAACTGCTTGCAGAAGAACGGGGCCAGGTACAGTTTACGCAAAACGGCATCTCAGGGATCGTTATTTTCAATATGAGCAGATATACTGTAAGGGCGCTCCGCATGGGAATGGACGTCCAGGTAAGTCTGGATCTGCTTCCGGAGATCAGCAGGGAGGAACTGATCAGTACACTCAGCCGTCTCAGGAAACTGCGTCCGGATGACACTCTGAAAGAACTACTTACCGGGATCCTTCCGCCGGGCCTGATTACTCTGATTGCGTCTGACAACGATCTGTACCGTGCCGGCTATCTGATCAAGGACTTCCGCCTGCAGGCTCTCGGAGTCCGGGACTTTGACAACTGCCAGGTATGCGCCGGCGGCGTGAATCTGGAAGAACTGGACCCGGATACAATGGAATGCCGGAGGGAAGACCTGAAAGGGGTCCATGTTGCAGGCGAACTGGCAGACATAGACGGACCCTGCGGAGGATACAACCTGCAGTGGGCTTGGTCAAGCGGTTATGTTGCCGGGAGACATGCAGCGCTTTCTTAAAGGACAGTCAGATGATCAGAATCACTCAGCTGAAACTCACTCCTTCACAGGACAGGGAAGCCCTGGAAAAGGCGATCCGGAAAACACTGCGTATAACTGCGGATGAAGAATTCTCTTTTGAAGTTCTGAGACAGGCGGTTGACGCAAGAAAAAAGCCGGATCTCTTTTATGTATATACGGTTTCCGTTACTCTTCCTGATGAAAAAAGGGAGAGGCAGGTCCTGAAAAAATGCAGAGACCGGAATGTGGAATTGTTTGTTCTTCCTGAATACAGATACTCCCGGAATCGCTTGACGCAGGATGGAAGAATCCGGGATGAAAAGAAACAGTCCGGATCAGCAGAGAGGCTTTCGACAGATTCCAAAGTAAGCCCGGGCTTCCGATATCGCCCCGTTATCGTCGGGACGGGACCTGCCGGGCTATTCTGCGGGCTGCTTCTTGCAAGGGCAGGGCTCTGTCCCATCCTGATCGAGCGCGGGGAGAGGGCTAGGGAACGTGTCCGGAGCGTCGGTGCTTTCTGGGACGGAGGAAACCTTGACCCGGAATCCAACGTCCAGTTCGGGGAGGGCGGGGCCGGAACATTTTCCGACGGAAAACTGAATACCGGGATCAAAGACCCGGAAGGCAGGATACGCTTCATCCTCCAGACGTTTGTGGACGCGGGAGCGGATCCGGAGATTCTGTATTCCTACAGACCGCATGTGGGCACGGACGTTCTGACATCTGTCGTGACACATATTACGGATGAGATTACAGAGCGGGGCGGAACCGTTTATTTCAACACAAAGCTGGAGCGGCTTACCGCCGCAGAGGAAGGGACCTGGCAGCTTGAATGCAGGAAGAAACACACTGCAGGCGGATCTTCGTCTGATGCGGACGGGAATCCCTCAGGTGAGATGATCCATATCACTTCGTCCCATGTTGTCCTTGCGATCGGGCATTCCGCGCGAGACACGTTCCGCATGCTGAAAGAGCAGGGGATCCGGATGACAGCGAAAGCCTTCGCTGTAGGACTGCGTATCCAGCACCCGCAGGATATGATAGACCGTGCAATGTACGGGGATGGCTGCCCCTATGCGATGCCGCCGTCGCCCTATAAGCTGACACACCGACTCTCTGACGGCAGGGGCGTGTATTCGTTCTGCATGTGTCCGGGAGGGTACGTGGTAAATGCCTCTTCCGAACAGGGAATGCTTGCAGTGAACGGGATGAGTTACCATGACAGGTCTTCCGGCAATGCAAACAGTGCGGTCGTGGTGACCGTATCTCCTGAAGAGATAGCAGGATACCTTTCCGAAGCAGGATGCGTACAGGCGGATATCCTGCAGGGGATGGAATTCCAGAGAATGCTGGAGAAGGCGGCATATCGGGAGGGCGGTGGATGCATCCCGCTACAGAGGTTTGAGGATTACAGGAACCGGGAGACGGGGACGAAGGACTTCTGTTTTGAGCCTGAGCTGAAAGGAAAATGGAAGAAAGGAAATCTCAGGGCTATTCTTCCGGAGCGGATCGGCGAGGGGATCGAAGAGGGCATACTCTCGTGGGAGAGGCAGATACCCGGTTTCTCTTCTCCGGAAGCAATCCTTGCAGGCGTTGAGAGCAGGACGTCTTCTCCTGTTCGGATCGAGCGGGGAGATGATTTACAGGCGTCAGATAATCCAGGCCTTTACCCCTGCGGGGAAGGGGCAGGCTATGCGGGAGGCATTACAAGCGCGGCTGCAGACGGCCTGAGAGTGGCGGAGGCCATCATCGATGCCTGCCCTATATGTTGATTCTTATAGGGATATCATGTACAATAACTGCGAGAGTACGCGCAGGTAAAGCGCATGAATAACATAACCTACAGAACGATCAGCCAGCTTCCGGACACAGAAAAACCCTATGAAAAGTGTGAGCGTTTCGGACCGGAGGCACTGAGTGACGCAGAGCTTCTGGCGGTACTTCTCCGGACAGGGTCTGAAGGCGTGAACGTACTCGACATGAGCAGGAGCATCCTTGCTTCCCTTGGGAGTGAAGGAATAGCCGGACTGAGCCGTATGACCGGAGAACAGCTCCGGAGGATCAGGGGCGTCGGCAGGGTCAAGGCTATGCAGATCAGCTGCGCAGCGGAACTGTCCAGGCGGATCGCCCAGGCTGATATCGGTTATGAAGCGGAACTTGATTTCAACGATCCGAAGACCATAGCGGAATACTATATGGAAGATCTGAGGCACGAGAAGCAGGAGGTAATGTACCTGCTGTGCCTGAGCAGCAGGGGGAGACTGCTGAAGAGAGAACTGATCTCCAGAGGGACCGTGAACAGGACAGCTGCCGATCCGAGGGAGATCTTCGTATCCGCACTGAGCCATGGGGCAGCGGCCATTGTGCTGATGCACAATCACCCGAGCGGCGATCCGACTCCTTCGGAGGAGGATATCCGTATCACAGCCAGAGTGCGCAGATGCGGACAGCTGATCGGGATAGAACTGCTGGACCATATCGTGACAGGGGATCACCGGTATGTGAGTCTCAGGATGGCAGGGCTCATGAATTGTGAAGAAGGGCTCAGGAACGCATCCTGATACATTCGCTATACGGTAAGGGGTTTCAATAAAAGGGGATAATCGGAAACAGATGTTTTTTTCAAATATGATCGGCGTAGATCTCGGAACGGATACTCTGAAGCTTCGTGACCGGAGCGGAGAGAAGTTCATGGAGAACCGGGATATGATCGCAATGCGGGACAGGAAAGTGCTTGCGATCGGCAATGACGCATACGAGATGTATGAGAAGAATCCCGCGTCCGTCCGTGTGTCGCGTCCTATGACAGGCGGCGTCATCGCGTCCTCTTCTGACATGGAGCTGGTCCTGACGCACACATTGAAACAGTTTACGACATTTTCGCAGAAAACTGCGGGAATATGCATCGCGGTGCCGTCACAGGTGACCCCTGTGGAACAGCGCGCTTTTTATAATGTCTGCAATTCGACACTGAGTCCCGGAAGGGTCCATCTTGTGGAAAAGGGAATTGCGGACGCGATCTCGATCGGACTGCCGGTACTCGGACCGGAAGGCCATATGATCGTCAATATCGGAGCCGATACGACGGAGATCACGGTCATTTCCGACGGGAAGGTCGTTATCGGAAGGACCGTAAGGGAAGGCGGTTTTGCGCTGGATGAGGATATCGTCACCATGGTGCGCCGCAAGTTTAACGTGAGCATCGGAAAGAAGACAGCCGAGCAGCTCAAGAACAATCTCGCCTTCATGATCAACGGACCGAGACTGGAACAGAAAGTCTTCGGCATCCATACTTTGTCCGGCCTTCCGAAATCAGACATGATACCGGCGCTTGCCGTATCCGTCGCCGTACTGAGCACGATCGACCGCATCGTAGATGAGATCAGGCAGGTGGTGGACCGTACGCCGCCGATCCTGAGGCAGGATATCATGCGGGAAGGGATCTTCCTGACAGGAGGTGTCTCCCTCCTTCAGAACCTGCCGATCTATATCCAGAAAGAAGTTTCGCTTCCGGTCTATCATATACAGGACCCGAAGCATTCGACCATACGAGGTCTTGTCACCATGATCAACCAGAAGGAGCTGCATTCGCTGATGCGCTCCCCAAGGAGGTAGCAGCATGAATCAGAAACAGCAGAAGGGGAAGACAGCACTGATCGTGCTTGCGATTATCTGCATCCTGCTGATCGGCGTCTCGATCGTAGGTTCGCAGATGACGACTCCCGTTACCGGAATCACCGGATATATCATTACCCCGATCCAGAAAGGGATGAACAGTCTCGGTTCCTTCCTGGCAGGTTTTTCCACGAACATGACGGACGCAGCAGCGCTTCGTGAGGAAAATGCGCGTCTGCAGGCTCAGGTGGATACACTGACACAGGAAAACTCCAAACTCGTCCTGAACAAGGAGGAACTGGACCGTCTGCAGGGGCTTCTGTCCCTGAAAGAACAGTATTCCGACTACGATACGGTTGCGGCAAGAGTGATATCGAAAGGTTCCGGCAACTGGTTTTCTTCATTTACGATCGATAAAGGTTCCAAAGACGGTATATCAGTCGACTGCAATGTCATGGCAGGTGCAGGACTCTGCGGCATTGTGACTTCTGTCGGACCGAACTGGTCCAGGGTGCGTGCGATCATCGACGATAATTCCAATGTATCTGCCATGATCTCGACGACTTCGGATACCTGTATCATAGCCGGCAACCTGCAGCTGATCGATGAGGGTACGCTGTCGCTGGTCAAACTGACGGACGATAACAATCATGTTCATGTCGGGGACAAGGTTGTTACCAGCAGCATATCCGAAAAGTTCCTTCCCGGGATCCTGATCGGTTATATCTCCGAACTGAACAATGATTCCAATAACCTGACCAAATCCGGTACTGTAGATCCGGCGGTTGATTTCAAGCATCTGCAGGAGGTCCT
>CADCOU010000081.1 GCA_902803155.1 uncultured Lachnospiraceae bacterium
GCCTGCGCGACAGCACGCGGGATAAAGGATACGATATCAAACATCGCTTATTTCGCCTCCTTCCTAAACACGATCCTGTACTGGATGAAGAACTCACATC
Organism: uncultured Lachnospiraceae bacterium; assembly: GCA_902803155.1. GTDB lineage: Bacteria > Bacillota > Clostridia > Lachnospirales > Lachnospiraceae > Porcincola. The sequence goes on from CADCOU010000081.1 coordinate 101, forward strand.
CGATCAGGAAGAAGATGATGATCGAACTGAGAATATCCGAGAAACTCTGGTTCAGTCCGAACTGGGTAGCGACCTCGCCTGCGCCTTTCGAGAGAAACGCCAGCAGGAAGGAAGTGAAGATCATGCCGACCGGATTGAACTTCGCCATCCACGCGACCATGACCGCTGTAAATCCGCGTCCGCCGGCCAGCGTGGTCGTCATGGTGTGATCCGTGCCCGCGACCATCAGTGCGCCTGCAAGTCCGCAGATCGCCCCGGACAGAAGCATCGTGCGGATGAATACACGTCCGACTTTAATACCGACGTATCTTGCGGTCTTCTCACTTTCACCGACGACGGAGAGCTCATATCCGTGCTTACTGTAGTTCATGTAGATATGCAGGACAACCGTCAGGATAAGCGCGACGATAACCGTCAGCAGGTATTTGTACTGTCCGATCTGCGGCAGCCAGCCTGCCTGCGTGTTCTGGTTGATGATACCGATCTTGCCGGAGCCTCTCGGAGACTCCCATACGATGATGAAGTAAGCGACCAGCTGTGTGGCTACGTAGTTCATCATCAGCGTAAACAGTGTCTCATTCGTATTCCAGTTTGATTTGAAGAATGCCGGGATCGCCGCCCAGATTGCGCCTGCTGCGATTGCTGCCGCGATCTCCACGATGATCAGTACCGGTTCCGGAAGCTTTCCGCCCAGCATGATCATGCAGCTGGCCGTTGCGAGTACGCCGATCATAACCTGCCCTTCGCCTCCGATATTCCAGAAACGCATACGGAACGCAGGAGCCATGGCAAGCGAGATGATCAGCAGGATCGATATGTTCTGCATCAGGACCCAGAATCTTCTCGGAGAAGCAAAGCTGCCCTCCCAGATGGTCTTGAAGACACTGACCGGATCATCTCCCGTCAGGAGGTACGTCACGATCGCGCATACGACAATCGCAAGTACGATCGCCAGCGCCCGGATGCCGAACGCCTGCTGCCAGGAGATGGCAGGACGCTTTACGATATGGGCAAGAGGTCTTCTGCTCTTCTCATTCATTTGACCTCACCTCCTCCCAGAGATGTCATCATCAGTCCGACTTCATACTTGTCCGTCTTCCGCCCGTCCACGATGCCGGACAGCTTACCACCGCACAGGACCAGGATACGGTCCGCGAGCTCCAGGAGGACGTCCAGGTCCTCTCCGACATAGATAACGGCGACGCCCTTCTCTTTCTGCTGATTCATCAGATCGTAGATTGCATAGGAGGAGTTGATATCCAGTCCGCGGACCGCGTAGGCTGTCAGAAGAACTGACGGAGCAGACGCGATCTCACGCCCGACCAGGACCTTCTGGACATTGCCGCCGGAGAGCCGGCGGACCGGTGTGGCCAGGTTCGGGGTCACGACCTCCAACCCGTTCACGACATCTGTCGCAACACCTTTCGGGGTCGCCCTGTCAACAAACAGCCCTTTCCCTTTCCGGAAGGAGCGAAGCATCATATTGTCGGTCAGATCCATATTTCCGACCAGGCCCATGCCGAGTCTGTCCTCCGGGACGAAGGAGAGCGATACGCCGAGTCTCTGAATATCCAGCGGATCCAGCCCGATCAGACCTGTCTTCTTTCCTTCCGGGGAGACATAGGAGATATTGCCCGACTCCACCGGCTGCAGGCCTGCGATCGCCTCCAGCAGTTCCTTCTGTCCGCTGTTGGAGATCCCGGCGATACCCAGTATCTCACCTGCATTGGCTGTAAAGGAAACGTTGTCCAGCTTCAGGATGCCTTCTTCGCTGCGGACCGTCAGCCCTTCTATCTCCAGCCGGGGCTCCACATTCTTCGGCTCCGGACGGTTGATGTTCAGCTTCACTGCATGTCCGACCATCATGTCCGTCATCTCCTGAACGCCGGTCTCACTGGTCTTCAGACTGCCGATAAACTCACCGGCCCGCAGGATATCGACCCGGTCTGATATCTCCAGAACCTCATTGAGCTTATGAGTGATGATGACGACCGCTTTGTTGTCCTTTCTCATATTACGCAGGACGTCAAACAGTTTCTCCGTCTCCTGAGGAGTCAGGACTGCGGTCGGTTCATCCAGGATCAGGATATCCGCCTTACGGTAGAGCACTTTCACGATCTCAACCGTCTGCTTCTGCGATACAGTCATATCGTAGATCTTCTGCTCCGGATTAAGATCAAATCCGTACCGGTCGCAGATCTCCTTAATCTGCCTGGACGCCGCCTTCAGGTCATATTTTCCTTCATTCAGGCCCAGTACGATGTTCTCCGTCGCCGTCATGACATCAACCAGCTTAAAATGCTGATGAATCATGCCGATCCCGAGATCCAGTGCGACCTTCGGAGAACTGATCATTACCTCCTTCCCGTTTATCATGATATGTCCGGAATCCGGGAAATAAATGCCGGACAGCATGTTCATCAGGGTCGTCTTGCCGGAGCCGTTCTCTCCAAGCAGGGACAGGATCTCCCCCTTATGAATATCAATCGAAACATTGTGGTTGGCAACCACCTGTCCGAATGTCTTTGTGATGCCGCGCATACTGACGGCCGGTGCTCTGTTCTCCAAAATTGTTCCTCCCGGAAGTAATATGAGGCAGCACAGGGATATATCACTGCACTGCCTCACAACATCCTGAATCCAACATTACCAGAATGTCATATAATCAGTTTCTGTGTCAGGAATCAGATCCGATATTCGGTTTTAGAAAGCAACGTCGAGCAGCGTGATGCCGTCAATCGGGCTTCCGTTTCCGCTCTCATCATAGAACAGTCCGAAATACGGAGCAGATCTGTACTCGGATTCATGGAAGTATCCGTCTGATACGACCGCGGTATCCGGTGCATAATCCGGATCGTCGTCTACGTCTGCCAGGAACTCTTCTGTCAGTTCCTCACCGAATACGGTGAAGGTAGAGGTGTCATATACATGGAGAGATCCGTCTTCCAGAGCTGCCTTGACAGCTTCGATCTCCTCAGCAGTACCCTCCGCAGCGACAGCCTCGTTCAGCTCGGTGAGCTGTACGGAATCCGTAGCCAGAGATCCGGTCCAGTCGGTATCGATGTCCTCGCCGGCAACTGCGCACTTGATCGCATACTCGAAGTACGGAGCCCAGTTGATCTTGGAGGAGATGATGTAGGTATTCGGAGCCGCATCCTTGGTGGAACCGTTGTAGGAAACGTCCGGTACACCGGCTGCTTCGCAGGCGGTCGGAGCACCCATGGAGTCGGCATGCTGGGAAATCAGTACGCAGCCGTCATTGATCAGGGTGTTCGCGCCTTCCTTCTCAGCGGTCTCATCATACCAGGAACCGGTGAAGGTGACTTCCATCGTAACGCTCGGGCACTCATGTCTCACGCCCAGGAAGAAGGATGTGAATCCGGAGATAACCTCAGCGTATGTGAATGCGCCGACATATCCGATCTTCGCCTGATCTTCCGTGATGTCGCCGTTCGCGATCATCTCATTCAGCTTCATGCCTGCTGCAACGCCTGCAAGGAAACGGCCTTCATAGATGGAAGCGAATGCGTTCTGATAGTTGTCAAGTCCCTGCGTATGCGCCTTGGTACCGGTCGCGTGGCAGAACTGAACTTCCGGAACTTCCTGTGCTGCCTGGATCATGTAATCCTCATGTCCGAAGCTGTCTGCGAAAACAATGCCGCAGCCCTGGTCCGCCATATCCATGGCCTCTTCATAGCACTCCTGTCCTTCCGGAACATTGGTCTTCAGAATGATCTGATCTTCGCTCATTCCGAGGTTTGCGGCAGCTTCCTTTGCTGCGTTGATAAAGTTGAGGTCATAGGTGGAGTTCTCATCGTGCAGGAAGATGAAACCTGCCTTGAAATCTTCCGGGATCTCTACATCGCCTTCTGCTGCAAATGCAGCTCCGGAGAAGAGTGAAAGCGCCATCACTGCGCTCAGTGCCAATGCTACAAGCTTCTTCATATGTTCTTACCTCCTTAAAAATACCGCATAGTTTATACCTTGAGCGGATACACAGTCAGTATATCAACGTTGTTTGACAGTGTCAATCATTCCGGGGCTGTCACACTCGGTTTTCCTGTGGGTTTTGCATTAAAAACAAAGTCGGCCGGTGCCTTTTGACAACATAATACACAAAAAGATGAAACAGGCAGCCTGACGGCTGCCTGTTATTGCTGAATCATTCTGAATCACTTATCTGAAGTCTTTCTCCTTCAGGATCACGCGGTCCATATCGTCATAGCGTTTCTTTGAGGAGCCGATCCTGCGGAAGAATTTATTCGCATTCCGGATGCCCCGGTCCACAAGCTCGACAACATTGGTGACGGAGATCGCATCCCCATTCTGGGACGCCGCTTCTATGCGGTCATAAAACGCTGCCAGCGCCTTATCGCTGAACACATAGTCCCTGCTCTCTGCATAGATGGTACCGAAATTCACCAGGTCTTCATTGCTGTACTGCGGGATGTAGATCTGGGCAGTGAACTTCATGGTAAAGCGGGGATGACGCATCAGCAGATCATGGATATATCTCTGTTCATCTTCCAGTATCACAATCAGTCCGTCCGTCCTGAATTCCATCGCTGTCGTCAGCTGATCGACGATCGCGTCATCCAGGTCTCCGGCCTCTTCCACGATCAGCATGCCGCCCGCAATCTTTGCGATCGTAGCGGCGATGTCCTTCCGGTTAAGATCAGCCGCATAGATGCGCGCCATCTTGATGGAATGCGTTCCCCTGTCTTCCGCGACCGCTTTTGCGATGCCCGTTGCAATCGTTGTCTTGCCGCAGCCATGCGCTCCGAGGATCAGAATGTTTCCTGTCCTGCTGGTCTTATCTCCCTGTTTGTCTTCGGCCTGCTGGATCGCGTTCGCAATCTGCTCTTCCAGGGACCCGATTCCGATAAATCCCCTGAACAGATCCTTCTGATATTCCTTCAGCATCGGCCGTGAACCGTATATTTTCGGCTCTTCCGCGCTCTTCGGTACTTCCACCGTCTCCTGTACGCCCTGCGCTCCGGCATACATATCTGCTTCCGGAACAGTCTCCGCCGCGGCGGCTGCCGTCTCTTCACGAGTCTCTTCAGGAATTACGGCCTCCGCTGCAGGCGCTTCTTCTGCGCCGTCAGCAGAAAACTCTGCTGTTTCCGCTGCTGTACTATCTGCCGCTGCCGTGATCTCTTCCTCACTGCTTTCTGCAGACTGCGGAGCTTCTTCCGGCATCGCTTCTGACGGTGCTTCCGCAGTCTCTTCAGGGACAGACTGTGCCTCCCGGATCTCTGCAGCAACTTCCGCCTCGGCCATCTCTGCTGCTTTCTCTGCAGCATCCGCCGCTGCTTTCGCTGCGATCTCAGCCGGATCTTCCGCTGCACCTTCCGACCGGAATGCCTCATGCAGTTTGCGGATCTCATCCACCGGAAGCTTCTTGGTCTTGGCAGATGCAATCTCCTCCGTGAATTCGACGCGGTTTACCGGCGGAAGGCTTGCCAGGTTTTCAGTCTCCTGCGCAATATCTGCCGGTTCCTCTTCCTTTGCTGCAGTCTCTGCGGTCTCTCCGGCCGTGGTGCTCTCTTCTGCTGCAGCCGAAGCAGCCCTTGCCGCTTCCTCAGCCAGAAGGATTTCATTTACCGGGATCTCCTCGGTCTGTCTCGCTTCTTTCACTTCCTCATGCAGGAATTCCGGGATCTTCGGCTCTTCCTCTCCGTATGAGGTTTCGTCCGCTGCTGCTTCTGCTTCCCGCTTTGCCATCTCCGCTTCTTCGCTTGCTGACAGAACTGTTCCGCCGGTCACCTCCCTGACCCGTTCACCCCTGTCTCCCATAGACAGCAGAATATCGTCGATCGTCAGTTTTCCGGCGGTCCGCTTCTGGGATGCTGCGGACTGAGGAACGCTGAATGTGCGGTCTGCGCCTCTGGCTGCAACTGCGTTTTCCTGATCTTCCTTGGACTGTTCGATCGCCTCATCAAGCGCGGCCTCCTCTTCGTCAAGACCGGTCCTGGGACCGACTCCGGATACGATCTCACGCATGCTGCGAACCATATCTTCCTGCAGCTGCTCTTCCGATAACTCTTCCTGCGGAACTTCCTCCCCGGCTGCTTCTTCGACTGATTCAGCCACTGCCTCCTGCGCCGCCTGCAGAACAGTTCCTGCGGAGGCAGCTTCCTCCTCAGCGGTTTCAAAGCTCTCTTCCGCATCCGGTTCTCCGGCAGTCACACCATCTGCAGGCACTTCGTCCTCTGCCGCAGCTGCCTCGTATTCCGGTATCTCAATGTCATCCGGAGCCGTTTCCGTGATGGTTTCTGCTTCAGCCGTTTCCGCCTCTGCGGTCTCCGCCGCAGCCTCTTCTGCCGCTGCGGTCTCCGCCGCTTCCTCTGCCGGAACATCCTGAGCACCTGTTTCTTCCGTAGAGAGTCCGGCTTCGGCAACAATCTCCTCCGCCTTGTCCGCAAGCACCTTCTCAGACTGTGCAGCAGTCTCCTCGACAGCCTTCTGCGCTGCCTGTGCCTTCTGGGAAATCTCTTCTTTCGCACGCTCCATCTGGGCAGCATGAGAGATATCGGCTGCCAGCTCGCTCTTGATCGCTTCCTGCTGCGCCTCAGCCCTCTCTGCCATCGCCTGCATCTGTGCTTCCTTCAGATAGGAGTTGTTGTTCTCGAGATACTCGTCCTCATCCTCCTCATCAAAGCGGTTGTCATAGATCTCCTGCTGCTTCGGCGTAAGCGGCGCGTATTTCTTCTTCAGTTCCAGCGCCTTGATCACATACTTGCCGCTGTGGAACCAGAGTACCAGGTCGTCACAGGTAGACAGACCTTCCTGCACGTGATCCGCCTGGATCTGCAGTTTTGCAAGCTCATAAGCCCACTTTTCGTTGTATTCCTGATCCAGATACTCCTTCAGGATAGCGATCTGCTCATCCGGGGAGGAACCTCTTCCCTTATAGATCTTGTACTTCAGGATATACTTGTTGTTGTCATGCGGGGCTGCCTGCACATACTCCGAGTAATATTCGATCGCCTCGTCAAACTGTCCGAGATGGATCGTGCATTCGACCAGTCTGTAGAGGACCGTTCTTCCCAGCGGGCTTCTGCGGTATGCCCTGAGGAGAAGGACCTTGCTGTCCTCATAGCGCTCTACGGCCTCGTAGATCTCGCTTACCATCACAAGAGTCTGCACATTGCGGACCCGCTTCCAGTCGATGGTATCCGCGACCCGGGCCGCCTGCGCGTAATCCTCCGCTGCTATCAGCCTGCTGATCTCGTCCAGTTTTTCCTGATACTCTCTCTTATCCATAACATTACCCCTGTTATTCGGCACAAGCTGCCGGTTTTCATGTTCCTATTCTATCTCTTTCGCTGCTGTCTGTTCTGTCCGGTTATTCAGAATCCCTCATCCAGCAGCGCTTCATCCGCTATACCAGCTTTGTGTCTGGTCTGACCCCGACCGGAGAACAGTCCGCCGTCCTTCCAGGTATGCACCGAGAAGAGAACCAGCACCGGCAGGATCTCCAGTCTTCCTGCTATCATATCAAAGATCAGCACACAGGTTGAAAATGCGCTGTATCCGCTGTAATTCGCCGTCGGTCCGACCTTGGCCAGTCCGGGACCGATGTTGTTCAGGGTGGCGGCCACCGCGGTAAAGTTCGTTTCCAGGTCAAAATTGTCAAATGTAATCAGCAGGATGCTGAGCGCCATGGTCAGGAAATACGCCATGATGAAAACGTTGATCCCGCGCAGGACAGAGTGCTCCAGCACTTTGCCGTCGTACTTGATCTTGCGGACATTGTTCGGATGAATGGCATTGTCCAGTTCCTTCACAACAGTCTTGACCGCAACCTGTATACGGGAGACCTTAATGCCGCCGCCGGTAGAGCCTGCGCAGGCGCCGCAGAACATCAGAAGGACCAGGATCCACTTGCTGAAAGCGGGCCACAGGTCAAAATCAACCGTCGAAAAACCGGTCGTCGTCATGATCGACCCCACCTGGAATGCGGCATCCTTGATTGCGATACCGATATTGGAATACATTCCGCTGATATTGATCGTGATCATGATGACTGCAGCGGTAATGATCCCGTAATAGGTCACCACTTCTGATATCTTCGGTATCTCTTTGATACGTCCCGTCGCAACCAGGTAATAAGCTGAGAAGTTCGTACCGAACAGGATCATGAAAACGGTGATTGTCACCTGCTGCGCTATCGTATAGCCTGCAAGGCCCGAATTCAGAACGGCAAAGCCTCCCGTGCCGGCAGTCCCGAATGTCAGACACAGCGCATCGAATACCGGCATGCGGAAGAGGATCAGCAGCAGTGCCTCGCATGCAGTCAGCACAAAATACATTTTATAGAGGATCCCTGCCGTCTGCCCTGCCTTCGGGACCATCTTCTTGACACTTGGCCCCGGGCTCTCCGCCTTCATCAGGAACATGGTGCTTCCGCCTGCCGCCAGCGGGATGATGGCCATAACAAACACCAGGATCCCCATGCCGCCGACCCAGTGCGTAAATGATCTCCAGAACAGCAGACAATGCGGAAGGGCTTCCACATCACTGAGGATAGAAGCTCCGGTCGTGGTAAAGCCGGACGCAGTCTCGAAGACCGCATCAAACATATCCGGGATCGCTCCGGAAAAACGGAATGGGAGCGCGCCGAAGATACTGTACAAAAACCATACCAGAGCACAGATCACTGCGCCTTCCCGTGCGTAGATACGCTTTACTCTCGGGCGGCTGATCAGAACCATCGCTCCGCCGGCGGCCAGACAGATCAGCATCGACAGAGCAAGCCACACGCCGGCATGTTCGTGATATATCAAAGCCGCGACTCCGGACGGAGCCATAAACGCAGCCTCAAACATCAGCATCCATCCGAGGATCCTGAAGATCATCGCAAAATTCATGTGAGTCTCCTGTATTTTATATTAATGATTCACGGCCCTTCCACTGCAAATCATTATTCAAACACATCGCTTATATCATTCAGGCCTTTCAGGGTCGTGATGATAACGACCGTATCTCCCTTGCGGATCACGTCAGAGCCGCGCGGAAGGATGATCTTTCCGTTGCGGTTGATCCCGCCTACCAGCACGCCTTTCTTCAGCGGGAGCTGGCTGAGCGGTATATCGGTCCTGGTGAAATTGTCACGGATCTTGAACTCCAGCGCTTCTGCCTGGTCGTCCATCATGCGGTGGAGCGTCTCGATATTACTGCCGAATGAATTCTGCATCGCGCGCACATACTGCAGGATGCGCTCCGCGGTTATGTTTTTCGGAGAGATCATGGTGTCAAGGTCCAGGTTCTCGAAGACCTCTTCAAACGCGACCCGGTTCACCTTCGTGATGATCTTGCGGACGCCGCAGGTCTTGGCGAACAGCGACAGGACCACATTCTCTTCGTCGATACCGGTCAGGCAGACCACGCTCTCCATCGAGCGGATGCCTTCTTCTTCCAACAGTTCCTTATCGCATCCGTCGCCGTGGATGATCGTAGCCTTCGGGATCAGTTCGGCCAGTTCCTCGCAGCGGTGCAGGTTCTTCTCGATAATGCGGACCTGGATGCCGGAATTCATCAGCATCTTCGCGAGGTACAGGGCCACGTCGCCGCCGCCGATGATCATGGAATTCTTTACAGCGTCCGTCTCAAGACCGATCTTCCGGAAGAATTCCTCCTGTTCCTCGATCGGTGCAACGATCGAGATGACATCTCCGGCATGCAGTATGGTATCACCCTGCGGGATACGCATCTCCCCGTCGCGCTCCAGCGTACAGACAAGGACGTTGCACTGCAGCTTTTCATGCATCGACAGCAGATCCCTGCGGTCCAGGATGGAACCCTGCGGAATCCGGAAATGTAGCAGCTCGACCCTGCCTTTCGCAAATGTATTGATCTCTATCGCCGATGGGAAACGAAGAACTCTCGCGATCTCCTGCGCAGAGGCAAACTCCTGGTTAATAACCAGGGCAAGACCGAGTTCATCCTTGATAAAACGGACCGCCTTATTGTATTCCGGGTTGTGCACCCTGGCAATGGTCTGGCAGTTACCGACTTTTCTTGCGAGCAGGCAGGCAAGCAGGTTCAGCTCATCCTGTCCGGAAACCGCAATCACCAGATCGGCATGCTCGATATCCGCCTCCTCCAGAACGCTGTAGTTCGCCCCGTTTCCTGTAAGACCCATCACGTCATAACGGTCACAGACCAGATCGACGACTTCCGGATTGCAGTCTATGATCGTGACGTCATGTCCTTCTCTGCTCAGATCGTGCGTCAGAGTCTCTCCGACTTTCCCGCAGCCAACAATGATAATCTTCATCTCTTTTCCCCCGAGGTTTACATAAAAACTCAAAGTTACTATACCACGTAAGGCGGAAAGTGGCAACGCAGAGCAGAAAACGGCCTGCGGCGCACAGGACAAAAAACGACCGGTGATGTGCATCACCGGCCGCAGTCTTATCAGTTTATTTAATTGTATTGATAACATCTGATATGATCGGAGTTCTTCTACCCTGCTTCTCTATATCTTAAGGTGCTGCCTTTCACAGCTCCATTCTAAAAATATGATAGTATCTATTATCTTATCTATATAATTAATAGTAACTATGTACTTTTTAGTTTTTCAGATATCTTTCTTCCTGGATATCGTATCCCGTACCCCTTTCTCGTCAGGGACGGTGTCGGAATTCAGAAAACCTCACTTTCATGAATGATTGTAAATGTTGATCAGTTACATTCTTCATAATCGCTTCCGGGCTTTCCTCGAAGCC
>CADCOU010000082.1 GCA_902803155.1 uncultured Lachnospiraceae bacterium
TAATGCTATATAAGTGACAGGATGACAGGGCGGAATCTTTCTGATTCCCGTCCTGTCATGTTTCATAAATAAGTCACTGGAATCTGTCTGCCGGGATCTGCCTTTGACAAGGCAGATCCTGGGCGGAGGAAAGATGGTAGGAGTCATGCTGAAATATACAATAAAACGTATTCTGTACAGTATCCTGATCTTATTCTTTATCATGTTCATCATCTATGTGCTGATGTATAACATGCCGTCCGGATACATTGAAACAAAGGCAAGAGAGCTTGCCTCCAGGCCGGGTGCGACGAAGAGCTACGCTGAGTGGCTCGCGGATCTTAACGCTCAGTATGGAATGAACAAGGGCGTTGTCGCCGGATACATCACCTGGCTGAAGAGCGCACTTACTGGAAACTGGGGAGACAGCTGGTCCTGGACGATCCCCGTAACAAAAGAATTCCAGAATACAGTATGGTACAGTTTCATTCTGGGACTGGTCTCTTTTATCATGGAGATCCTCATCGCGATTCCCCTTGGCATCAGCGCCGCAAGAAAGCAGTACAGCTTCACGGACTATGCCACCACGGTGATTGCCATGGTCTGCATATCCATGCCGACCTTCTTCCTTGCCACACTGCTGAAGTACATATTCTCGGTGAAACTGGGGTGGTTTGACTTAAGCGGCATGCAGGGCCGCAACTATATGAATCTCTCTGATGTCGGAAAGTTTCTGGATGTGGCGAAGCACTTCGTGCTTCCCGCCCTCACCCTGACGATCATCAGTATAGGAAGCCTGATGCGTTACACGAGGACCAACATGCTGGAGGTCCTCAGCGCCGACTATATCCGGACTGCCAGAGCCAAGGGCGTCCCGGAGAAGAGAGTCATCAACCATCACGCATTCCGCAATACGCTGATCCCGCTGGTGACAACGCTGGGCGGTTCGCTGCCTTCCCTGTTCGCCGGAGCACTGATCACCGAGACGCTGTTCTCCATCCGGGGAATCGGCAATGCGTCGTATACATCCATGATACAAGGCGACATTCCTTTTATCATGTTCTATCTTTCTTTCATTTCCATACTGACACTGCTGGGCAACCTGATCTCGGACCTCCTGTATGCGGTGGTGGATCCCCGCGTACGGCTGAGTTAGAAAGGGGGGCTGCACTGTGTCAAGTTACAATCTGAATGAAGTCCTCAAAGCAAGAAATGCAAAGAAACACATGTCCGGGACATCACAGGCTGAGGATTCGACTCACGGCCAGCAGATGGATCTCGGAGACGTGAGCCGTGTGAAAGTCCTCTCCCCGGGAAGGCAGGTGTTCAAACGCTTTATCCGGAACAGGCTGGCCGTGTTCGGATCGGTCACCCTGATCATACTGTTCCTGTTCTCCTTCTTCGGACCGCTGTTTTATCCCTACGGGCAGAAACAGATCTTCTACACCTATGACTACCAGAACGTGAACTATGCGCTGGCCAAGGAGAATACCGGGTTCAACGGGTATGACGTGGACAGTTCGCTTACGGTGGAGCGCAGCGTGGTAAACGCCATGAACAGCACCATCAAGAAGATGATCGCCCAGGATGCGGATGAGCAGACGATCGTGGGTGAGGAAGGAAACTACCGCGTTAATAAGATCGCTCCCGGCGTATATACCCTGTCGGCGCTGGATCTGGAACAGGTCTGCAGCATCGGCTCCGCTGAGGTGAAAGTGGGAACTTACTCCATGCTGGGCAAGAGCTTTGACTTTGAAGGTGAGGAGATTCCGGGCCTGGCAGATGCTGCGGCAGGGTCCGTAAAAGGAGCGTCCGGTTCCTTTGAGGCGGACGGGAAGACCTATACTTTCACAAAGGGTGATAAACCCAAGACTTTCGATGTCTACACACAGATGGACGGCGTCATTTACACCGGGGAAGCGATGGACGAATCCTTCGGAGAAGCTGCAAACGCCGCGGTGGAAGGAGGGCTGTCATCATTTGAGTGGGACGGAAGGACATTTACGCTGGTCCAGGGGTCCCAGAAAACCGATATATATGAAGCCGGAGAGGCAGCTGTTGCGAAGGTCTTCACCAACTATACGCTGGATACTTACGAGACCGGTATGAAGGTGTCCGACGACTTCCGCCCTGCAGCACTGATGGCGGCTGCCGGAGACGGGACATTTACCGCCGGCGGTGAGGAATTCACGATAGAAGAGAAGGACGGGGAGCTGGTGATCTCCACAGCTGACGGGAACGAGTACGCGGAATTCAACCCGTTCTCGGTCCGCAGGTATTCCGGAGAGGACACCATGGCTTACGACCTGAAGAAAGCCATCTCCCTCAAAGTGCAGGAGATGCTGCAGGAAGGAAGCAAGACAGCGGAGATGACGGCACAGCTTCCCCTGCAGGGTGAAAACGGAGCCTACCAGACAGACGAGGACGGGAATTATGTGCTCGAAGAGACGCAGATGAAGATCACGCAGCGTCTGGAAGGCGAATATGTGATCAACTGCGACCAGATCAACTTTGTGATCGACCGGTTCGCGGCGCCTTCTGCCAAACACATCCTGGGAACGGACGGCGACGGCTTTGACGAGCTGGCCCGCGTGATGTACGGCGGCCGCAGCTCCCTGATGGTCGGATTCATCGTCGTCATCATAGAGTCTGTGATCGGCGTGATCATGGGCGGCCTGGCCGGGTACTTCGGCGGCTGGGTAGACAACCTGATCATGCGTCTTGTGGATATATTCTACTGTCTGCCTTATCTTCCGATCATGATCATCCTCGGCGCCATGATGGATGCGATCCGTCTGGATACCTACATACGTCTGATGGTCATGATGGCAGCTCTCGGACTCATGGGCTGGGCCGGCGTGGCCAGGATGGTCCGCGGACAGATCCTGTCCCTGAGGGAGCAGGAGTTCATGGTGGCCACCGAGGCTACTGGCATCCGTATCAAGGACCGTATCTTCAAGCATCTTATACCCAACGTCATGCCTCAGCTGATCGTCATCTCGACCATGAGCCTGGGCGGCGTCATCATCACGGAGTCGACCCTGTCCTTCCTGGGACTGGGCGTCAAGCATCCGCTTGCGACCTGGGGGACTATTATCAACTCGGTATCCTCCGCATCGGCGATGGCGCATTACGCACATATCTGGATTCCTGTAGGTCTGCTGATCTGCTTTACCGTTATCGCATTCAATTTCGTCGGTGACGGTCTCAGAGACGCCTACGATCCGAAATCGAAACGATAGGGGGGAGAGGCTATGGCAGAAAACAAGAAATCATCCTATATATCGGGCAAGGAATCCCGCAGGATCACCAGATTCAACCGGCGCGTCACGAAGAAGCTTGAGAAAGAGCGTGCTGACGCCAACAAGGATCCGAAGCTCTATACGACGGCCATGAAGGATCCGGACAACATCGTGGAATTTGACAATGTCTGCACCTATTTCTTCTCCGACGTAGGCGTGGTGCGCGCCGTGGACGGCGTAAACTTCAACGTCCCGAAGCATTCCACTGTCGGGATCGTAGGTGAGTCCGGCTGCGGCAAATCGGTCACGAGCCTGTCCCTGATGCAGCTGCTTGCCAGACCGGCAGGACAGACCGTAGGCGGAGAGATCCGCTTCAACCGCGGGGACGGGACTGCGTACAACATCGTCAATACGCCCAACGCCATCATGGAGAAGATCCGCGGAGACCAGATCTCCATGATCTTCCAGGAACCCATGACGGCGCTTAACCCGGTGTTCCGCATAGGCGAACAGATCAACGAAGTGATCGAGCTGCACAATCCGGGCATGTCCGAGGCGGACGTGAAGGCACGTACCCTGGAGATGCTGGATATGGTGGGGATCGCCAACAAGGAGGGCGTCTACTCCATGTATCCCCATGAGCTCTCCGGCGGTATGCGCCAGAGGATCTGCATCGCCATCGCGCTGGCCTGTTCGCCGACCCTGATCATTGCCGACGAGCCGACGACCGCACTGGACGTGACGATCCAGGCACAGATCCTGGATCTGCTCCAGAATCTGAAGGACAAACTCAATTCCTCCATCATGCTGATCACCCATGATCTTGGCGTGGTCGCCGGCATGGCGGACTACGTCGTAGTCATGTACGCGGGGCGCGTGGTGGAAAAAGGAACGGCGGATGAGATTTTCCATCATCCGTGCCACCCGTATACCATCGGCCTGATGCGGTCGAAGCCCGTGGTGGGACAGAAGGTAGACGAACTGTATAACATCCCGGGCAGCGTACCCAACCCGGTAGCCATGCCCGACTACTGTTATTTCCGTGACCGCTGCGAGATGCACTGTGACCGCTGCAGCGGGAAGTATCCGGCGGAGGTGCGCCTGAGCGACACCCACGTCGTATCCTGCTACCGGTACTACGATGAAGGAGAAGTGCTCGGTCAGCCGAAATCTGTGAATGTGGAGGATTTGCTGTGATGGATGAAATGAAGAGAAACGAAACACAGACGGCTTCCACGGTACAGGGAACTTTCACTGCCGAAGCCGACAAAAAGGGCGGACCGGATTCGGACAACATTCTGGAAGTCAGGAACCTGGTGAAGTACTTCCCCATCAAGTCCAGCTTCTTCAAACGGACCATCGGCAATGTCAAGGCGGTGGACGGCGTCAGCTTCAACATCAGGCGAAGGACGACCATGGGACTCGTCGGAGAGTCCGGCTGCGGCAAATCCACGTGCGGACGTACGATACTGCGCCTTCTGGAGAAGACCTCCGGGGACGTGATCTTTGACGGGCAGGATGTATTTGCCCTGAGCAAGGAACAACTCCGGAAGCTCCGCCCCAGGATGCAGCTGGTATTCCAGGACCCGTATTCCTCCCTCTCGCCCAGGCTTCCTGTCGGTGAGATCATAGGGGAGGCAGTCCGGGAACATAAGATCGTCGATCCTTCCGAATTCGACGATTACATCAGCCGCGTAATGGACGTGTGCGGGCTTCCTTCCTATTACAAGGAGCGGTATCCGCATGAATTCTCGGGCGGACAGCGGCAGAGGATCTGCATCGCCCGCGCGCTTGCGCTGGCGCCGGACTTCATCGTCTGCGACGAGCCGGTATCCGCACTGGACGTCTCCATCCAGGCGCAGATCATCAACCTGCTCATGCCGCTGCAGAAGGACTTCGGACTGACGTACCTGTTCATTTCCCATGATCTCTCCGTGGTGGAGCATATCTCTGATACGGTAGGAGTCATGTACCTCGGGAACATGGTAGAGTACGCCGAGACCGAAAAGATCTATGCCAAACCGCTGCATCCGTACACGAAGGCGCTGTTCTCTGCGATCCCGATCCCGGATCCGGACGTCAGACCGGAGAGGATCATCCTGAAGGGCAGTATCCCCAGTCCGGCAAACCCGCCGGCAGGCTGCAAGTTCAACACCCGCTGCGAGCAGTGTATGGAGATCTGTAAGAATAAGGTGCCAGAGTGGAAGGAAGTCGAACCCGGCCACTTCTGCGCATGTCATCTGTACAGCGAATCAGTTTAACTGCACATACGCCCGAAGCGAACGTTTCCTGCCCGGATACGTGCGCTTCGGGCTGCTTCGTTCTATGAAAGGGATCAGGGATGGTTCAGTATCTGACCAGGACAGGGACACTTACAGGTGTCATGCCGAAGCTTTACATAAGCTGTCATCCGGATGACTACGAACTGCATTTCAGGACGCTGTGTTCAGATATCTTTGCAGTTCAGGAGAACTGTGCCATTTTCTACGAGGATGATCCGTCAGCGGATTACAGTGAAGAGGAGCTGCAGGAGAATCTCGGTGAGATGAGGCTGCTTGCGGTTCCTGTAACACAGAGACTGCTGATGCAGCAGAGCAGGGCACTGGATAAGGAGATCCCCTTTGCCGTAAGGAACAGCATTCCCATTCTGCCTGTCCTGATGGAGGAGGACGATTCGGGAAGGCTGATTGATACTTTCAACAACACGCCTGTGTTCGCCGGCCTGCAGTTTCTGAACCGGTATGACAAGGACAGCACTGCGCTGCGGTACGAGGACAAGCTAAAGGTATTTCTCAAATCTGTTCTCATAAGTGAAGAAGAGGTAAAGAAGATCCATGATGAATTCTCATCAAAGATCTTCCTGAGCTACCGGAAGAAAGACAGAGCGTCCGCACAGGAGCTTATGAAAAAGATCCACAGGGTGGACGTCTGCAGGGATACGGCGATCTGGTATGATGAATATCTGATCCCGGGCGAATCGTTTGACACCAACATCATGCAGGCTCTTGAGGACAGCGATGTATTTGTAATGAGTGTGTCCGGGGCATTTGAAGAGCCGGGCAATTATGTCGCGGATCACGAGTATCCGGATGCGGTCAGAAAGAAAAAGCCGCTGATGGCCGCCAGGATGAAACATTTCAATCAGGAGTCACTGGACAATCTCGAAGTGTTATATCCGGGCATCAATACACTCCTGATCGATCCGGAGGATCAGGACAGCCTGGGTGTCACGCTCAGACAGCGCCTGACGGAGGATGCCGGGATAAAGGAAGATGCGCTTCTGAACAACGACGGAGAGCATTTGTATTATATTGCCCTTGCCTATAAGAACGGAGTACGGACGGTGGCTGATCCTTCCCGCGCCGCGGCGCTCTTTGCCCTGTCGGCGGAAAACGGCTGCTATGAGTCATATCTGAGAGTGATAAAAATGCACCGTATGGGAGACGGCATCCCGAAAGATTATGATGCCGCCCTGGAATACTGTGAGAAGGCGGAAAAGGCGCTGCAGCCGCTCGAAGGAAGCTCTGTGAGAACCGATAATGTCCTTGCGTCGGTATACGGCGAGAACGGACATATCTGCAGCGACCTGCAGCGCACGGATGATGTGCTCCGGTTTTATCAGAAAGAATACGAGCTGCGAAGACGAATGCATGTCATGTATGATGACGCGCCGGTCAGAGAATACTGCGAGAGTATGATATCTCTTGCATCCGTTCTGTTTGGTTCAGGCAGGTTTGAGGAGGCAAAGGCTGTTGCGGACGGATTTGCTTCAGACAGTAATCTGATCATGGAGAACCCGAAGGAATCGGGTGAAGGCACGGAGGATGAGCTTACGATGCTTCGCATACAGGCACGCATGTGCAGCCTGATGTGCGCAATATACATCCAGCTCAAACAGCATACAGAAGTGCTTCACTATGCAGAACGGAATATAGAGGTATGTGAAAAGATTGAAGCTTTGACCGGATCGCCGAAGGATCTGAAGTCTCTTGCGGATGCGTATCTGGGATATGCGGATTTTGTCCAGCTTCATGATATGCATAAGGCAAACCTCTATTTTGACAAGTATAATGAGATACAGAAAAAGGTCGCAGAGTACGAGGTTGAGAGACCCCGGACGATATCGGATGCGATCGACATGCTCCGTATTGCCAATAATACCCTTTACCGGATCGCGGAAGGGGACACTTCCGCTCCGGACAGGGCAAAAGTTCTCTACAATGAAGTGCTGGAGATCTGCAGCGGCCTGATGGATGGCACAAGCAGGTATTCCGCGATGCTCCAGACAGTTATGGTGCACAGCCAGTTTGCAGATATTGAGCGGTTAATACAGCATTCAAACAGCGGGGCGCTGGAAGAATATCAGAAAGCACTTGATATCTGCAGGGATATGGATAAAGAATTCCGGAATGATATCCAGGTCCTGCATCAGATGTCCGGACTGTATGACCAGATCGGTACGGTTTATTTCAATGCAGGCGACCTGACAAGTGCTACGGAATACTATACAGACGCTCTTGAGATCGATATGCGTGCGTCAAGGCTCAAAAAGGACCCGGGATCCATGCATAATCTTGCCAAAAGCTATATGAGGTGCGCGGAGATCAACAGGGAGCGCGGCCACCAGCCGGTGGCAGATGTCAATTACAGAAGCGCCCTGAAGATCCTGGAGCCCCTTATACAGCAGACGGATGACTACAGGATTATCGAAGACTACGCCCTTGTCCTTCTCAGACTCGGGATGTCAGAGAGGCTGAAGACAGAACAGAGGCTCGATTATTATAACAAATCCGCCGCGGTATATGAGCTTCTTATGAAAATGACAAATAATGCGGAGGAATATGTGAACAACCATCGCTATGTTCAGGCCCGGATTTCAGAGGTTTCATAAAGACGGTGTATTTATTTCCTGTTACCCATGCAAAAGAAAGGAGAGTAACCATGTTCGAGAAATTTTTTAAGAAAAAGAAGAAAAAAGAAGAGGAGGTCCCGGTCGAGATGATCTTCACGGATTCCCCTTCTTTCCCCGGTTTCAAACAGAATCAGGACGGGACCTTCAGTTTTTCGCTTGACAGTGTCCCGAAGGAGGAGCCGAAACTCGTAACGGACAGACTCTATGTGATATCAAGGGGAAATATCGACCTGAAAGGCGCGCAGGATATCACAGTGCATGCCTCACTGAAACATCCGGAATTCGCGGAATATCTGATTACGAATAAACATGTGGATCTGGTGTGGTGTTCTGCTTACCCGGACTCCCTGTTCGGAGATCATGAGCTGCCTGAACTGCTGATCGGATATATCAAACACTCGGAAGGGGATACCTACCTCAAGGGCGACAGCCAGCTGATCCCGATCGAAGGCAATAAAGACGGAGACGACTATTACATCCTGATCAGCGTTCATATGGAATGACAGAACCGCTGACCGGAAATAAAAGAGCAGGAGGCCGGTATGGACTGCCCGTCATATGCAAAGAATAAAGAACTTGAAACGTTTACTGTCCCGGACGGTGTCACAAGGATACCGTCAAACACGTTTGACCAGTGCGGCAGGCTGAGGGAAGTCATCCTGCCGGATTCACTGGAAGAGATCTGCGACATGGCTTTTTCAGGCTGCATGGCGCTGGAGAGAATAAGTATCCCGGCAGGTGTCACCAGCATCGGACCGCAGGCATTCACATACTGTATGGGACTGAAGGAGATAGAAGTCTCTGAAGACAATGCGGAATACTCTTCGTACAAAGGAGCCCTCTATGACAGATACCGGTCCGTTCTGGTGAAGTATCCTGCGGGCCTGACGGGGGAAGCGGAACTGCCGGAAGATCTGTTCGAGATCGGTGCGTGGGCTTTTGAGTGGAGTGCGGTAAGCAGCATAAAGATACCGGACGGCGTCACGAAGATCGGGTCACGCGCATTTTCAGGCTGCGTCAGGGCTGCGGAGATCAGTATTCCGGAGACCGTAACCCGCATAGGCGACCAGGCATTCTTCGGGTGCCAGAGTCTCAGGGAACTGGTCATACCGGACGGTGTCATGATCATTGAGAGATCTGCATTCTACAACTGCCGGAATCTTGAGAAGATCTTTATACCGGACAGCGTGGCAAGCCTGGATTCATGGGTTTTTGACGGATGTCAGAAGCTCACCGTGTACTGCCCGGAAGGTTCCTACACATGGGAATACTGTGAAGCTGTCGGGATACCGCACGAAGATTATGTCTGAGAATCCTGTCAGAAGCTGCTCACGGCGGGTGCAGCTACCGATGAGTTGTATATTTGTATGTAAGGAGGTCGGAATATGCTGAAGAATATGAGGTTCAACCTGAATGAGAACCTGCTGCCGGCGGAGAAAGCGCACTTGTTGATGCTGATGACAAGCATCGGAAGACCGGACATGATCAGTAAGGTGGTGGCAGGCGAGCTGACCCGCAATGAGGTGAAGGACCTGATCGCTCCTCTGAAAACGCTGGTCGCAAACTGTGAAAATGATAAGGATCCGAACTCTTCCGCGGCGCTGATCGGCCCGGTGGCAGGGTCCATCCTCGGAAAGTTCGAAAAGTTTCTCGGATAAGACAGCAGGAGAGAATCATGGCTGAGCTGACATACCAGACCAGATCAGGGGCTTCCACATACGGAAAGCCCCGTGTTTATATCAGCTTCTTTGAGCCGGACCGGCAGGGGATCGTCGAAGAACTGTGCAGCGATGTCCTGAATGCAGGCAGCTATGCGCTGTTCCTGTACCGGGACGGAGTGATCCCCGAAGATGCGGAGACTCTTGAGACGGAGCTGTCTCAGATGCAGCTTTTTGTGCTCGTCTGCACAGCGGGCTACCTCTCGGAGGAGAACCGTTCAAGGGATGCGGAGATCCGGTTTGCTCTGGGGCATGGTATCCCGCTGCTCCCGGTTGTCCTGTCGGATAATGTGATAGACGCCTTCAATGATCTGTGTGCGGGGCTCGGCATCGAGAGCCTTCACTGCCTGGACCGGAATGAATATGCCGGAAATGATAAGGGGTACCGGGACAGGCTGAAAGAGTATCTGGAGTATTTTCTCATTGATGACGCAGATGTCAGCCGGATCAGGGAACAGTTCAGATCCTGCATATTCCTCAGTTACCGGAAAAAGGACAGGGTGTATGCAAGAGACCTTATCCGCAGGATACACCGGCTGAAGAAATACTATGACATCGCCGTATGGTATGACGATTATCTTGTTCCCGGCAGGTCATTTGAAGATGAGATATTCGCGGCAATGGACGCAAGCGATCTCTTCATCCTTGCCGTGACGCCGAACATATACGCCCGGAACGCTTTGAATGAGGACAACTATGTTGTAAGGAAAGAATACCCGGAGGCGGTGAAGCGCGGCAAGAGGATCGTCGCCGCAGAGCTTGAGAAGGCGGACCGGAATGCTCTCATGCTCCGGTTTGAGAATATACCGGAGTGCGTCAGCGCGTATGATGAACTGGCCCTTTCCGGCGCATTGACAGCTCTGGACGGATCTGAAAAAGAAGATGAAGCAGCCCACAGATACTATATCGGTCTGGCTTATCTGAACGGAATTCAGGCGGAAGTGGATCCGGAAAGAGCCTTCACTCTGATTTCCTCAGCTGCGGATGACGGTATGGAAGAGGCTATGGACCGCCTTGTCAGGATGTACCGGTCGGGAATCGCCGTGACGCGTGACTATGGCAAAGCGATCGGATGGCAGCAGAGGATCATTGACCAGGCTGCAATGAGGGTGCAGAAAGAAGACTCTGTTGAAAATGTCAGTTCCCTTCTCTTCAGGCTCGGCCAGATGGGCAATTACAGGCGGGAGATCCGTGACGATGAAGGGGCGGAAGAAACATATACAGAAATGCTGGAAACCGCAGAGAAGTATGCGGATCTGTACCATCTCTCAGGGCTGTACAGGGACGTGTCCGTAAGCTGCAACAAGATCGGCGATATCTGTCTTGAAAGAAAAGACTTCGGCAGGGCACAGCACTATTTTGAAAAAGGCTGGAGGGCGGCCGGAGTACTGAGAGATGAGAAGCCGGATGAAGTATCTCAGCGCGACTATGCCGTGAGCTGCCAGAAGCTGGGACAGGCCTGTGAGATGCAGGGCAGTCACGGGAAGGCGAAGGAGTTCTTCACAGAAGCATGTTCGATCGTCAGCGGTCTGATGGAGAAGGAACCGACCGCATCGAATATCCGTGATGTATACGTCCTGTACGGAATGCTGGGAGATGTGTCCTGTAAACTGCATGATGCTGCCGGTGCTGAGGGATACTACCGCAGAAGCCTGAAACTGAGAGAAACCGTTGAAAAGGAGACAGGGGCAGACTGGGCGAAGAGGGATCTCTCGGTTATCTGGGAGAAGCTGGGAGATCTGTATGCTCTCACCGGGCAGAACCGCGAAGCCTCGGATGCGTACGAGCAGGCAGTATATTCCGCGAACGAACTCTTTGAAAAGACAGCCCTTCCGGTCCACGAAGAAGAGCTGTCCAAAATCTGCACGAAGGCAGGGGAATATCATCTGAAAGTACAGGACTACGACGAGGCGGTATATTACCTGGAAGCGGCCATGGAGATAGACGAGAAGAGACAGGGTGACGCTTCCACGGCGGAATACAGGAGAGATCTGTCGGTCGTATATAACCGGCTGGCAATGGTATTCAGGGAAACCGGCGAAACGGATAAAGCCAGGGAATATTATCTGAAAGATTATCTTATTTCGAAGGAACTGGCGGAAACTACGGGCACGGAAGAGGCAAGGCGCGACTATGAACTCAGCTGCAATTATCTGGGCGGAGTCTGCAGGGATCTGGGAGAGGAAACTGCTGCAGGCCGGTATTATGCAGAGGGGATCAGCGCTGCAGAAGAACTTGTCCGGGAGACGGATGATCCCGTTCACCGGGACGATCTTGCCGTGCTCTGTTACAATTTCTGCCGCGTAACATATGACAGTGAACTGCTCAGGAAAGCCTGCGGGATATGGGAGAGGCTGCATCGGGAGCACCCGGAAAACACAACCTGGGCGGAGCGCTTTGCCCTGGTGCAGAGCATTCTGCAGACGGGATATGAATAACCGGGGGAAAGGGAAAGAATGTAATGGACCGATTCAGTGAGATGTGCGAAATCATACCGGGTCTGCTGATCGGGTGCACGGATGATGCCGGACAGATGGTCTTCAGAGGCGCGGATGTGCTTGTCCCTCTCGCATCCCTGAGCGGCAGCATCTGGAGGACCACCTTTCGCGGAGAAGTGCTCTATTGTCCGATCGAGGATATGGGGGTGCTTCCGGATGACGTGCTGAATGAGCTGGTTGACAGGATCTGCGAAAAGCTGGAAAACGGGAAGAAAGTCGGTATCTTCTGCAGCGGAGGTCACGGAAGGACCGGCTATATCGCTGCATGCGTCCTTGCAAGGCACGGAATCCGTGATCCGATTGGATTTCTGCGAAGGAACTATTCCGAGAAGGCAATCGAAACGGAGCAGCAGTACAATGCAGTTTTCGCTTACGCCAGGGGACTCAGGATGCAGCAGATCCGTAAGGAGGGCCTTGGTGAAAACTTCTTCGAATACAGGTCATACAGGGGAAATGAACCGTATGTTTATCTCAGTTTCAGCGAATGGGACCATGATGTTGCGTCGGAAACCGTCAGGATCCTGAATGAGCAGGGTTTCCGCGTTGCGTATGACAGGGACGTCCTGGAGGGGAGGCTCTGGAGCCGCAGCAGGTCTGACAAAATCGAAGACTGCAGCGTGTATCTTACCATTCATACTCCGTGCGAACGGATCTCACATATCAGACTTGCCGGATGGGAATTCGCGGAACTGATGGAAAAGCCGATCATCGTACTTGAGATGGACAGAAATGAGTGGAAATACTACGAAGACGGGGACGGAACGGATATCGCAAGCGACCCGTCAGAGACGGACTTTGCAGACAGATGCCGGAAGGCACTGGAACAGAACGGAATCGTTCCGCACTCAAAGGATCCGGACAGTACGGATTCCGGCAGAAACGCCGCCGGAGGATCATTCAGCCGCAGGAAAAAGGAGAAAGAACGCCGCTGGGATCTCGGCCTTGTCTATTATGAACATTACGGGGACGGGCAGCGCGGCTTCAGGAATGAAAGAGAGAGAAACTGCAATCTGAGGACCCGCGAAGCATATGATTCACACCACAACAGTCTCGACCGGCCGTCGGATGAAGCGCTGTACAGAGCAATCGGATGGAAATGCATCCGGTTTGATCTGTTTCCGAGAAGCCGGGGTTATGACTATATCGCAAGTGACGAGGACAGGGAGTTCAGACGCAGGATCTGTACTCTCGGAGGAAAACCGGTTCCGGAGATACGGGCAGAGTATGAAAAAGCACAGAAACGGATCGATGATTACTGGCGGGATTATCCATACATGGATGAATTCGAGTATGTGAATTCCCGGTTTGATGACTAAGCAGAATGTGATGACTGAGAAGAGTCACTTTGTGATACAATTATCCGTATGAAAGACATTTATATCTGCTCCAGCAACATAGACCGCAGTAAAGTGCTGCCCATCGTCGAAATGATCGAGGCGTCGGGCCTGTCTTGCTGTGTGCCGAAGAGGGATATCGGGTTTGAATTCGGCTGGGAGCAGAAAGTCACAGATGCGATCAATGAAGCCACACTGATCCTGTATTTTGAGTCACCTGCCTCAAGAAGATCTTTCAGACTGAAGAAAGAACTTCTTGAAGCGAAGAACAGCGGCCTTCTGCAGCTGGTGTTCGAAGTCGGTGCGGTATCATCCGAAGAAGTGCTGGCAAGTGTCAGGGATAAAATGTCCGAGGCCCGGAAGATCAGGGATAATGTTTCCGCCATTGTCCCATACAGCGGAGATGAACCGTATATCTTCGCGAGTTATTCCCATATGGACAAGGACCGTGTCTTTCATATTATCAGGCTGCTGCAGAGACGCGGCTACCGGGTGTGGTTCGATGAAGGAGTGGATCCGGGAACCGAGTGGGAAGACAACATAGCGGAACATCTTGCAGCAGCAGGTTATCTGATACCGTTTTTCTCAAAGAATTTTTTCGGTTCCCAGAACTGTAATGATGAACTCTTTTATGCAAGAGAGCTGGGATTGAATATCCTCCCGGTGTATCTGGAAGAGGTTGAACTTGATCCGGGGATCGCAATGAGATTCGGAAGGCGGCAGGCACTGTTCTTCCACAAGTATAACGATGTGAACCAGTTCCTGATCAAACTGGATACGGCTAAGGATATCGCCGTATGCCGCAGTGAAGATGCGAAACAGGAGGGACAGCGATGAAGGTGTATATAACACAGCCTTACGGAGGAAGCGATGAAGAAGAAAACATCATGAACATCCTGAAAAGGAGCGGCTTCCGGTGCGTCGACTCTTCATGCTGCAGCAGTTTTTCCGAGGCGGAGCAGGAACTGTCTTCGTGCGATGCATATATCACGTATGCATGCGGGAGCTACGGGGACCTGTCCGATTCAACGGATGTGGAACTGGAATACGCATTGGCAGGGAACAAACCGATCATAGTGATCAGGGAGTTTCCGGATTACAAACGGATCGGCAACGGTACCTACGGATACAGTCTGCTTTCCCGTGAGAATGCAGCCCTGTTTGATATCAGCGCAGGTGCTGATGCAGAGCAGCTTCCGGAATTCATCAGGAATCATATCGCGAAATGCGGGAAGGATTCGGGAGAGGGATCTCTTGTGGAGGAGATCAGGCCGGACAAGCCCTATGAAGGCGATAAGCCGCATATATTCATAAGCTATTCCCACAAGGACAGGACCGAAGTCTTCGGGATCATACGGGAACTCCAGAACAATGGTTATCGTGTATGGTATGACGAAGGAATCGATCCTGCTTCGGAGTGGGATGAGAATATTGCAGAACATATCAGCGAATGCAGTTATCTGATTGCTTTTATCTCTCCGAACTACATCGAATCTCAGAACTGCAGGGACGAAATCAGTTATGCCCGGGATCTTAACAAGGACCGGCTGCTGGTATATCTCGAAGAGACGGATCTTCCCGCCGGAATGGCAATGCGGCTGATGCGGCTGCAGGCGATCCACAAATACAGATACAGAACCAGCCCGGATTTCTATGAGAAGCTGTTTGCCGCTCATGGCATCGGGATTGCCCGGGATTGAAGCATTGAAACACTGGCAGTACAGAGAAACAGGATCATGAGAAACGACGGAAGGATTCCAATAATCATCGGTGTCACCGGTCACAGGGATCTCAGGGAAGAGGATACAGAGATCCTGAAAGATGCGGTGAGGAACGCTGTCAGGTCTGTGCAGGGAAAATGTCCTCATTCCGATATCGCTGTGATGACGGGTCTTGTAGAAGGCGCGGACCAGCTCTGTGCAGAGACGGCACTTGAGATGGGACTGGATATAATCTCCGTCCTGCCGATGCCGATAGACGAATATGCGGAGGACTTTGCGGGAAGGCCGCTGGAAAAACTGTACGAACTGGCTGAACGTTCTGCAAAAACATTTATCGCGGACCGGATGGAGCCTTATACGGAAGGCAGGGACTATCTGTACAGGCAGGCAGGTATCTGCATAGCAGGATCCTGCCACATCCTGATGGCTCTGTGGGATGGTGCGCCGGGAGAACCGGGCGGCTGCGGTACCGCCGCGATCGCAGGAATCGCGCTCCGGAACAGCAACAGAGCAGCCGGCGAGCAGCTGCGCCATGCCAGCGGAGCCGTCATGCAGATCGTTACGCCGCGGCGAAGCTCAGAAGAAAAAGACCTGACGGCAGGCAAAATGATCCTGCATGGGGATATCGGTTTCTGTGAAAAGATCATAAAGGATACCGATTCCTACAATAAAGACTGCATGCGCCTGATGCAGTCAGCTGCGGACAGGAACCCGGAGAACACCGTGCCGCCGGAGAAGGGTGCGGGAGATACCGATGAAAAGCTGAAGTCAGTCTATGACGCTTCCGATCAGCTGAGTATAATCAATGCCGTGAGGCACAGGAGAACGCTGATCGGGCTGTCAGTATGCGCAACTGTTCTGGCGGTTGCGTTCCTGCTGTATGATGAGGTGGACTGGCACTGGATGATACTGCTGTGCGGTATCATGATCGTATCACTTTTTGCAATCAATGCCGTGACTGACAGAACGAGGTTTCATGCGAGATATCTGGAATACAGGATTCTGGCGGAAACATGCAGGGTGCAGACATATCTGCGGACTGCCGGCAGCCGGTGTGAAGCCGCAGCCATCATGCCGTGGAGCCTGCAGGTGGCGGTTCCGTGGGTCGGAAAGGCATTATCTGCTATAATGGCCGGTGGGGAAGTGTGCGGGAAGAAAAGTATCCTGGATATGTGGATCCTGAATCAGCGGGACTATCACAGAAACGCTCTTGTGAGGACGGAAACACAGCTGAAGAGAAATGACAGGATCATCA
Organism: uncultured Lachnospiraceae bacterium; assembly: GCA_902803155.1. Taxonomy (GTDB): domain Bacteria; phylum Bacillota; class Clostridia; order Lachnospirales; family Lachnospiraceae; genus Porcincola. The sequence goes on from CADCOU010000082.1 coordinate 16,660, forward strand.
GGATCGCGCTGATATTCACGCTGCTTATCTATCTTGCGGCATTTCTGTTTGAGATCCTGTGCGGCGGGATGTTTGGAGCGGAGGTTAGGTTTTCTCCGGAAGTCAACGCGGTGATAAGAACCGTGATCAAGGTCGCTCTGGGTGCTTTCTCGGCAGGAACCCTGTTTGCCAATAATTATTACGGAAAGCAGGCACTGCCCGATGTGATAGATGACCACCGCAAGATGGCACTTCTGTTTGAAGAAGCAGGGCATGAGATAGCAGAGAAGGGCGAGACGGAGCCGCTGCTGATCAGAATAGCCGAGGACGAGCTGGAAGAGAACGCAAACTGGTATGCATACCAGAGTAAACACGAACCCGATCTGGGAATATGAAAAGGGGGAAGCATTTATGGCATACACAGCATTCGAGTCGATGAGAGAAGTCAACAAAAAGAGATTCCGAAAGAAGATCGGACCGTTCGAGCCTGCACTGTACTGCAACAGTGAGAATCCGAATGACCTGAAATCGGCAGCTCTGAGATTTCTTCACAATACCTGTGAAGGCCTGCGGTTCGACAATAACACCGACGGGGAATTCAGCGGCGATACGTGCACAGGCAGAAGTTTCTGTGCAGGTCAGATCCCATATAATCTCCAGATGGATATCGACCGTCTCTGCCTGGAGAGAGAACTGGAGAATTTCATTGACTCGGGTACCGCGCAGGATGCATACACCGTATACTATTGCTTCCTTGAGATGTTCATAGGACAGTACGGCGAATCGCATAACATGATCGAGCTTCTCTCGGAGTTTGAATCAAATGCGAGTTCGCTTCTGATGAAACACCGGGATCATTATTCTCATTCTGTATATGTGTTTGCCCTGGGGCTGGCGATCTATGAGACCAATGAGAAATACCGCAGGATATTCCGCAGATTCTACAAAGACCAGATCGGGTTCAGAAAAGGGGAGTCTGAGGAAAGCAAGGCAGCCCGCACGGCATGCTTCTTCCTCGGATACTGGGGGCTTGCATCGCTCTTCCATGATATCGGATACCCGTTTGAGATCCCCTTTGAACAGGTGATGTCCTATTTCGAGGTGGACAAGAAGAAACGCGGAAAAGGTTCGCTGTATCTTGCATTTCATGATGTGGAGGCATTGACGAAACTGAGTGAGGAAGCAAAAGCGAGATTCCGGGAAATTTATCACAGAGATTTTGCGTCAACCGATGAACTGCTGGCGTTCGATATCACATCGAAACTTGGCGGTACATATGGCTTTGACGAAGCGTATATGCTGGAAAAACTGAAAGGAAAACCCGCCGCGCCGCAGGACAACGGGTATTTTATGGACCATGCATATTTCAGTTCGGCAAGGCTCTGCAGGGAGATACTGAATACGATAGGAAGAACGCAGGGCGCGGAAAGTATCACTGCCGCGCATGTTGACGTGCTTTCGGCCATTATGCTGCACAACAGCCTGTTTAAATTCGCAATCGCGTTCTATAAGGACGAAGACAGAAAGCCGGAGCTGAAGGCGGGCCTTCATCCGCTGGCGTATATGCTTATGATCTGCGATGAGCTGCAGTGCTGGGACAGAACTGCATACGGCCGCAATTCCAGGACAGAGCTCCATCCGATGGGCGCAGACTTTGATTTCACCGATGGAAAGATCAAAGCGGTGTATTATTACGACGCAGAGGAATCAGAGAAGATCGATGAATTCAGGAAGAAATACGATGCCTGGGCAGACAAAAAGAAGAAAAGAGGCAAGAAAGCCGCCGGAAAGGCTCCGAGGCTCAAGGCATACAGCGATATGAATGAGAAGGAGAAGATCTTTGTCACCGAGATCCGGCATATCGTCGACACCTCCATCATGCCTCTTGATGCAGTGCCTGACGTGAGACCTGTACACAGGGAGAACAAGGAGATCTATCTCTCGGACAGCAACTTCCTGCATCTGTATGACTTTGCGGTATCTCTCAACGGAAGATATTCCCATCAGGATGAAGAGGATACCATAGATACGGAACAGCTCGAGAGAGAATTCAACGAATTGTCGCTGGAATACAAACTCAGCAATATCCGTCAGGCCAGAAACTTCGACAAATACCTCAATGCGATAGGCTGCTTCTATACAGACAAGCCGGTTGACTTTGATATGCTGACCGAATTCTCACAGGATGAGCTTGATAAGATAGCGCCTCTGGAACATGAAAGGTGGGTGAGGGAACACATCTCCATGAGCTGGAGCTGCGGCCGCGAATATGAGAAGACTGCCCTGAAGGAGGCCGGAAAATACGGGCTTGCACCGGGCCTTACTGAAAAGGAGATCCGTTCGGCGCTCAGGGAACAGATGAGAAGACACAAGCTTACAATGGACGGGAATCCGACTTCGGAAGAAGTCAGCTGCCATTATAACCTGCTTCCTCCTTCTGACCAGGGCAAAGACTGGAAGCCGATGAAGTGCATGCTCAAACTGATTAAGAAGTTTGACGGTCTCCGGATCTACAGGCTCGAACCGGTATCGGCCGATGAAAAAGAAAATGATAATTGAGATAAGCAGTCAGGCAAGGGCTCTCAGGCTTGCAGAAGAAACCGGGACAACGACATCGATCATATCCATTACTTCAACAGAAGAAAAAGAAGTGGTATTTCCTGAGAATCCGGATA
>CADCOU010000083.1 GCA_902803155.1 uncultured Lachnospiraceae bacterium
CCTCAGGGAGAAGGCCCGCATTTATCCGGTTCGGAGCGACGACGGACGACAGACCGATCCGTGGGAGGACGACGCTATCCGGGTACCCCTTGCTCCCGGGTGCGCAGGTCTGTTCCGCATTCAGAATCGGGCGGAGCCGGCTTTCACATTGGAATATCGGATCGAGAAATGACGCAGGACGGAGAAGACATGACCGCAGATATAAAGGATCCCGCATGGGCCTCCCTGTCCTATGCGGAGAAGAACAGGGAACTTTTCGAGCGCCAGAAGCGCCTGCTCGGGATGTTCCTGGAACGGGGAGCTATTTCGAAGGAGCAGTATGAGAAGAGCCTTCACGATTTAACGGAGCATATGGGGCGAAAAACAGATCGATGAGTACTGTTCGGACGCTCTGGTAATATAGGCTTTGTGGGAGGAATGATTCATGCAGAACAATCTCAGGGATGAAGAATTCACACGGGAACTCAAGCGGATCCGTAAAAGAAAACTGATTGCAAGAATAATCAGTCTGACCCTGATCCTCGGCGGGATCATTATGCTTTACATTCTCTATCAGCTTTATTCCGACACGCTCACAGGCTTCATCATGATCTTAGCGGGGCTCCTGTTCTGGGGCATCAGCGCTACGGCGGGGCTTTTCTTCCTTTTGTATATGCCTTTCGGCGGCTTGCAGGACGAGCTGGAAGACATCCTCGGTCATAGGGTCATGCCGTACTGGAAGGCATATCTCCTCGGTATCCCGACTCTATTTATTTTCACCCTTATATGGATGGCGCGAATAGCGGAGGAGTTGAAGGAAAAAGCAGCGAAACTCCAAATTGAAGGCCCTCACACCTCGTGGCGTCATATGGTCGGATGGAACACGCTGGGGATTCTGCTGTTCGGTCCGGCTGTTGCAACGGAAAGATTCTTCAGAACGCTGAACGCAATCGAAAACGAACTGAACCAAAGGGTTTGTGGATCCGCCCCGGAAAAAAGAATTTGAAAAGAAAAACCTGGAACATTATCCGATGTTCCCCCGGAAGCACCAGATGAGAACGTATATACTCCGTTATCCTTTACTGTAGCGGGTATATTCCGTCGGGAACCTCTTTTTGCTCAGTTTGAAGCAGTCGCTGTGACCAACGATCAGATCAACCGGATTTTTGCAGATATAGTGGATGAGATGGGATATACAAATGTTTATATTAAAGCGTCTGATTTGACGGCTCTTAAAAAGCATCTTGATGAGGATTTCACTCCGCACCTGCAGCTGAAAGGCTTGTCGGAAGAGGATATCGCAGGCATACCGAAAGAGGAACTGAAAGCATATTATGAGGAATATGAGGCCCATATGAAGCGCATGAAATGAGTGTGACATATTTCAGTTAATCGGGATATGGCTGAATGCGCGATTGATACGAAATTGTACCTGAAAAGTAAAAAAAGGAGAAGCGTATGAGACGTATAATTTCATCCATTTTAGTGTTTTGCACAGCTTTTTCACTTGTTGGGTGTGGAAGAGGGGACAAATCTTCCGACGATCCTAAATACTTAGAGAGCATCGTCGAAGAGATCGCGGTGGATTACGGGACCTACGGTGCGGAAGCAAAAGACAGGATCGATCAGCTTTTGAAGGAACTGTCCGATGCAGACAAAGACACGGGGGCTCGGTGGAAGGAAATCATGGGTCTGTGGAGTTCCGGCGATCTCGGCCAGCCACTCCACTACGATATCCTGCCGGACGGTCTGCCTGATACGGACGAACTTTGCATCGTTGTCCTCGGCTTTCAGCTGAATCCTGACGGAACGATGAAGGAGGAACTGATCGAGCGCCTTACCGTTGCTTTGAACAGTGCGAAAAAGTACCCGAGCGCATACATTGTCTGCACGGGAGGCGGAACTGCTTCCGAGAACAAATCCGCTTCGGAAGCCGGTGAAATGGCGAAGTGGCTGATCGGGCAGGGCATTGAAAAGAACCGGGTCATCGTGGAAGACAATTCCATCACGACCGCCCAGAATGCTATTTTCACCTACGACATCCTGACGTCTCTCTATCCGTCCGTAAAGAAACTCGCGATCGTGTCGAGCGATTATCACATCGCGACCGGAGAACTGCTTTTCACGGCCGAATCGATCCTCAGGGCAAATGCTCCGGGCAATGAAAAACTTGAAGTGATCTCCAACGCCGCATGGAAGGCCCTTTCAGGGTCACTCTCGGTCATGTTCCAGGCCGGAGCGCTCATAGAGTTGTTCGGAGACGTTGAAACAGCCTTCGACATTTATTACGACAACTATGATATTCACGGTCTGCCGCCGCTTCATTA
>CADCOU010000084.1 GCA_902803155.1 uncultured Lachnospiraceae bacterium
AGCATGACGCTTCGCGTGTTTGCGGTCATGATCTCATCGAAGGTCTCCACCGGCATCTCCAGGAAAGGCATCTCCCGGCTGATCCCGGCGTTGTTGACCAGGATATCGATCCGGCCCTCTTTTTCCAGGATCGCATCAACCGCCGCTTTGATTTCTTCCGGCTTCGTCACGTCAAACCGGACAGTCTCTGCGTGGCCGCCCTTTTCTTCGATCTCTTTTTTCACTTCGGCAAGCGGGCCTTCATTCCGGCCGGACAGATATACTTTTGCCCCGCTCTCCGCATACTGAAGGGCGATCCCTTTACCGATGCCGCGGGCCGCGCCGGTGATCAAAGCGATTTTTGACTCAAGAAGTCTCTCCATAACTTCTCCCGTTTTCTGTTATTTGTTCACCTGGAACTTCGGCTTTTCACCGTTCAGCATGTCGATGATGTTCTGCGCCGCGACGATACCGACCTTGCGGTATGCATCGTAGGTCTCCGCACCGGTGTGCGGGGTCAGGATCACATTCTCGCACTCCATGATTGCGGAGCTTGCCAGGGAACCGGCACCTTCTACTTCAAAAGCATCCAGAGCCGCGCCTTTCAGCTTGCCTTCCTTCAGGGCCGCAGCCAGTGCTTCCAGATCCACCAGTCCCCCACGCGCTGCGTTGATCAGATACGCGCCGTCCTTCATCTTTGCGAAGGTCTCTTTGCAGAACAGGTGATGATTCTCGGCGGTTGCCGGAGCATGCAGGCTGACGATATCACTCTTTGTGATGACGTCTTCCGCGGAGACCATCTCGACGTTCAGTTCCTTCGCTGCCGCTTCGTTCGGATACAGGTCGTAGGCGATGACTTTGACATCGAAGTTCATCAGCTTCTTCGCAACCATACGGGCGATCGCGCCGAATCCGTACAGGCCGACAGTCCTTCCTTCCATCTCCTCACCTACGTAACGAGGCCACTCATTGCGCTTCATAGCCGCATCCAGCGGAGCGATCCAGCGGAGCACGCTGAGCATGTAGCAGACAGTCAGCTCCGCTACGGCATTGGAGTTCTGGCCCGGGCAGTTCGCGACGATCTTCCCGTACTTTGTCGCAGCTTCCAGATCGAAGTTATCGACGCCGACTCCGAACTTGGATGCGCCGACCAGACGGTCAGAGATCTTCCATACGTCCTCGTTATAGGTGTCCAGACCCACGATCGCAGCGTCCATGTCCGGAAGAAGCTTCTGCAATTCCTCAAAGCTGTAAGCCGGGAACGGGCGCTCCTCATACACGACCTCGTGGCCGGCGTCTTCCAGCATCTTCCAGGCATCTTTGCAAAGGGTGTCAAAATGTGAAACGGAAACCAATACTCTTCCCATAGTTTCTTCTGTTCTTCCTTTCCCCGGCTCTTTCTGCCGGATATCCGTCTCCTGCCTGAGTAATTATTTCTGGCAGATCACGTCTCTTCCGCCAGTTTCCAGGCCATGGCGCAGTTCTGCGCGGCAAACTTGCCGCCGCTGATCTCCAGGTCAATGCCTGTAATGTACGCGGCCGCGTCAGAGGCCAGGAATACAAGCGGTTTTGCCAGATCCTCCGGGCGGCCCAGCCGCCTGAGGGAAATGTCTTTAATGAATTGTTCTTTATACTGCCCTATCATACTCTCGCTGATAGGCGTTACGATCATGCCCGGGATGTAGCCGCACACCCGGATTCCATAAGGAGCAAGCGCTGCCGCAGTAGAGCGCGTCATATTGGAAACGGCTGCCTTGGTAGCCGCGTACAGCACGCCGTTTGCATGCGGTATCTTCGCGCAGTAGCTGGAAGCATTCAGAATCACGCCGCTCTTCTGCCTTTTCATGCGCTCCGCGGCAATCTGTGTTCCCATAAACACTGCCTTCTGGTTGATGGAGATGATCCGTTCATAGTCCTCATCCGTAAAGTCCAGGAACGGTTTGTCTATGGCAATCCCGGCATTGTTGATCCAGACATCCAGCCGGCCTGTCTCCCTCAGGATACGGTCTGCCGTCTCCTCAACCGCTTTGCGGTCTGTGACATCGCAGCTTTCATAGCCGAGCACATAGCCTTCCGCCTCTGCCTCGCGGGCAAACTGCGAAAGGACTTCCTCCCGTCTTCCGAGTACCCATACACGGGCTCCTTCCCGCAGGAACTCCCGGGCGGCAGCCTTACCGATCCCGGTCCCTCCGCCGGTTATGACAACGACCTTATCCTTCAGATGAAGATCCATTCCGTCTCCTTTCGCTGTGTCATACTCTCCGCTATGCCGGCAAGCCGTCAGAGAAAAACGAGGCGGCATCCCGTACGGAACACCGCCTCCCTTTCAAAGGCTCAGCGCCCTTGTTATCCTGACAATTCAGAACCTCATTTACTATTCAGACTGTGTTCTCAGTCTCCTGAAGTTTTTCTGCCAGATTCCGTGAATTCAGAGAATTAATATCCGAAGGTCGCCTTAACATCCTCGACGAATGCAGCATACTTCTCGTCGCCCATGTATTCTCTCTCGATCATCTCATCTGCGGAAGCATAGAATGCATCCATATCGAGCTCGCTCTGCGGAACGATCGTCACGCCTGCTTCCTCGACGGTCTTCTTGCACTCTTCACGGAACTTCAGGATCTCTTCATGGTAGTAGTCGCCCATGTACTTCTGCATCAGTTCTTCGAACAGAGCCTTGTAGTCATCCGGAAGTGCATTCCAGGTCTCGGAGTTGGTGTAGTAGCCGGAGATCAGGATCGCATGGTCGTTCTCATAGAAGGTATCCAGAACTTCGTAGAACTTACCGTCGACGGTGTTTGCGATCGGGTTGTCCTGGCCCTGTACAACGCCGGTCTGAAGAGCGGTGTAGAGCTCGGTGTAAGCAACCGGAACCGGGGTAGCGCCCAGGCAGCTGATAACGTTCTGCCATACCTGTGCTTCCATGGAACGGATCTTCACGCCATTGAAGTCAGCCGGGCTCTTGCCGACCGGAACGCCCTTGGTGGACAGGCAGCGGGTGCCGGTGCAGTTGAAGCCGAGGGTTACAAGGTTCGCAGTGTCTTCCAGTTCCTGATACAGCTCTTTTGCCTTAGCGCCGTCCTGCAGATAGGTCAGCAGGTCTTCCTCAGAGTGGAACAGATACGGGAATGCGAATACGCTGTAGCCGTCTACATACGGAGACATGACCGTTACATTGGAGGTAACGAACTGTGCCGTGTTGTTGCGGACCAGCTCAACTGCCTCAGACTCGGAGCCAAGCTCGGAATTGAAGAAGATATCCCATGTGAAGTTGCCGTTGGTCTTCTCAGCCAGTTCTTCAGCGATAAGCTTCAGAGCCTGGGACTGCGGATTGGACTCCTGCAGGCAGGCTGCAACGGTCCAGACGATCTTGTCTTCCGATGTGATCTCAACTTCATAGTTCGGTTCCGGATCCGTATCGTGATACTGTACCGAGCCGCCCGGATAATAAGCAAATGCCTGAACCGACAGAGCCAGAGTGGCAGCCGCAGCTGTCAGAAGAGCGATAACTTTTTTATTCATGTACCTTTCCTCCTTGATGTAAAAAACAGGTTTCCATGATATATCTAACCGGCGTTTCCCACTTATCCGGTTATGAACTGTATGTTATGTGTGCAGATATGCCGCCGGCAGACCTGCACCGGAACGCGCGGCCGCTTTACACCGCAAATCCAAGCAGTCTCGGGATGGTCAGGCTGATAGCCGGGCAGAACGTGATCACGATGAGCGCGATAAACATCGGTATCAGCCATGGTACAACATATTTGACGACTTTATTGAACTCCACCCGCGTCGTTCCCGACAGCATGAACAGCGATTGTCCGTACGGCGGCGTCATCAGACCGATCATCAGGTTCAGCACGCAGACAACGCCCAGATGGATCTCGCTGATTCCCACCTGCTGCACCAGCGGCTGGAAGATCGGGATCATCATCATGATGGTCGGCGTGGAGTCGAGGATCATGCCCATAAACAGCAGCAGGATATCGATGATAAGCAGGACGACCCACTTGTTGTCGGTAATGCCCAGGATCGCACCCAGCATCTTCTGGCCGATGTGCTCAAACTGCAGAACCCAGCCGAACAGGGAAGCCGAGGATACGATCGCCAGCGCCGGAACGATGCCGTCGACTGTCTGTCCCACTGCCTTCGGCAGATCCCTCAGAGGCATATCACGGTAGGCAAAGACCACGACGATGGTTGCGTAGGTCACGGCGATGCACGAAGCCTCTGTCGGGGTAAAGAAACCGGACATAATGCCGCCCATGATGATAACCGGCATCAGCAGCGCCAGGAATGCATGCTTGAAGCTTGCCCCGAGTTCTGCGAGCGTCGCCCTCTTATGGACCTTGTAGCCTTTCTTCTTGGCGATAAAGTAAATGGCTATGCACAGTATGATGCCGATCGTGATACCCGGTCCGATACCTGCCAGGAACAGCGTACCGACCGATACCGAAGCAGCCGAACCGTAGATAACGAACGGGATGGACGGCGGGACGATGGGTCCCATGGTGGCGGAAGCCGCTGTGATACCGAATATCGTATCGTCATCATAACCTTCATCACGCATGGCCTTGATCTCAACATTTCCGAGACCGCCGACGTCTGCCAGCGCGGAACCGGACATGCCGGAGAAAATGAAGGAAGCGAACACGTTCACGTATGCCAGGCCGCCCGGGAAGTGTCCCAGCAGCTTCCGGCAGAAGCCGAAGATACGGTCTGTTATGCCTCCTACATTCATTACTATGCCTGAGGCCATGAACATGGGGATCGCCAGAAGCACGAAGCTGTCGAGCGAACCGTACATCTTCTGCATGACCGCCATCTCATCGATGCGGCCGTGGACAAATACATACGCCATGCCGGCGCACAGAAGCGACATGTAGATCGGCGCTCCGAGTGCCAGGAAGGCAACAAAGATAATAAGGTAGATCCAAAACGCAGCACTAAATGCTCCCATCCTTATTTCCCTCCTTCCTTACCGGCGTTTTTGAAAGCCGGGAGATGTTCCCGCACCAGTTTCTGAATGCAGCGCAGGATATTCAGGCATGCGGCAATCGGGATGATCGATGCGACCAAGCCTTTGTTCAGCTGCAGCGCGAACGTCTTGGCCGCGGAGCTGTACGCCACATACTTGAAGCCGTAATAGCCGATCCAAATGAACACGATGATGGTGACAATGTCCCAGAAGATCGTAAATGCAGCCGCAACCTTCGGCCCCATCTTGTCCGGGATAATGGTTACACGTATGTGCTTATCATGGGCGGTTCCGTAGGAGAGGCCCAGGAAGATCATCCAGACAAACGCAAGACGGGAAGCCTCCTCGGTCCAGGAGAGCGGCGACCCGACCAGACGGGTGATGATCCCTGCAAGCACGACGAAGAACATGATCACAAAGGTAATGCACATACCGATGTATTCCAGTTTCTCGTCCAGGAATTTCAGTATTTTCATGATAACACTCCTTACCTTCTACAACGGGTGCCAGATGGAACGATCCCTGCTGTATCCGGTATCCCGGCAGCCGCGCTTTTCGCTGCTCACCGCCTTTTCTCCCGAAAACAGCAGCTCAGTTCCTCAAGTCACTCCTTAACTTTCCGATAGTCAAGCTCTGCCATCTTCTCAAGGAGATCCTTCTCCTGCTCCGGCGTCAGATTCTCAAACGGACGGCGCATCTTCGTAGTGGCAATGACTCCTTCGTTTTTCAGAATGACCTTATAAGCAGCGATGTTGTTGATCGCACACATAATGCTGTTCAGTATGTTGGTCTGGCGCTGGTACTTCGTGGCCAGGTCATAGTCCTTCGCCTGAATGGCTTTCCAGACTGCCGCGTAATGCTCCGGGATACACATCGCATTGCCGGAAACAACGCCGTCACCGCCGACTGCGCAGACTGCTTCAAACAGATGGTCCGGTCCTACCAGAACGCTGAACGGCTCGCCTGCCACGGTCTTGATGGGCATGAAGTTCTGCAGCTTGGTCATATCCGGGAAGCTGTACTTGATACCGACTACGTTCGGGCA
>CADCOU010000085.1 GCA_902803155.1 uncultured Lachnospiraceae bacterium
GGCAGTTCCTCAGAGACGGATCTCCCCGTCAAAAACCGATACCGCAGGTCCGGTCATGAAGACCGTGTCCTTTTCACGATCCCACTCGATCTCCAGATCCCCGCCCAGAAGATGCACCGTCACGCACGGATCGGTCCATCCGTTCAGGATGCAGGCAGATGCGACCGCACATGCGCCGGTCCCGCAGGCCCAGGTTTCCCCGCTGCCCCTCTCCCACACACGCATCCGTACATTCTTTCTGTCTTCCACGCGGATGAACTCCGTGTTGACGCGCTCCGGAAAGATCGGATGGTTCTCAAACAGTCTCCCGACGCCTTCCACGTCAAAGGACGCCACGTCGTCCACCGGAACCACGCAGTGCGGATTCCCCATGGATACGCAGGTCCCCTTCATGGTGAGATTCTCTGATACCGGGATATCCGTATTCAGAAGGATCCCCTCGTAGGGGCTTACCGTTGTCATTTCCAGACGACCCGCCGCAGCGGGATCGACCGGGATCTTCTCCGGTTCGAACACCGGGGCTCCCATATCCACGCGCACCGTATCGACCTGTCCGTCCTTCACGTGAAGCTGCAGCGTCTTTACACCTGCCAATGTATCGACTGTGATCACGTCCTTCTTAACGATCCCGTGGTCATAGACGTATTTCCCGACGCAGCGGATCCCGTTCCCGCACATCTTTCCGCGGGAGCCGTCGGCATTGTACATCTCCATCTCACAATCCGCCCGGTCGGAAGGCTGTATGATGATAAGCCCGTCCGACCCGATCCCGAAATGACGGTCCGAGACGAACTTCGCCACGGATACCGGGTCTTCTATCTTCTCTTCGAATCCGTTGACATACACATAGTCATTGCCGATGCCGTGCATCTTGGTAAAACGCATAGAAACCTCCCGTATCTCTCTTCTGGTGTGCCCCTGTCTATACAGGCCGGGTGACAGCCTTATCTCAGTCTCGGGTGTCTGTCTGTTTTCCTCTCTCCCTGGCCAAGATCACAACGCGGTCCGAGGTGCCGGACAGAGGATCGTCCGTATAGGCATCCCATTCCCCGATATACTCCATGCCGGCTTCTTCAAGCAGTCTCCTTACGGAGTCTGTCTCCCGCGCTTTCTCCCTGTGCGTCTCAAAAAAGCGCTCATAGAGCCCGTCTTCACGCTGCAGGAATAATGTCAGGTCATACTCATTGATCCCGGAATGAACGTCATAGTCATTTTCCCAGATGAAGCTGCAGTCGTCCCTGGATTCCGCGAATGTATGATCCGCGCAGAGTTCCCGGTAATGATATACCGTATTCAGGTCGAACAGGAACAGTCCTCCCGGATCGAGATAGTTATTCACCAGACGGAAGACCTGCAGCAGGTCCCTGTCATCCGTGATGTAATTCAGGGTATCGCAGACGGCTATGACCGCGCGGACCGTTCCGTACAGTTCAAATGAACGGATGTCCTGTTCAAGATACAGGATATCGTGCCGCCTGCTCTCCGGTATACCTGTCCCTGCAGGATCCCCGTCCCGTGTATTTTCTTTATCCGGTGAGGCTTCCGTTCTCCGGGCGATCTCCGCTTCCTGCGCGATCTCCAGCATATCCGGGGAAGCGTCGACGCCGATCATGTCATAGCCCGCATCAGCCAGGCGACGTGTCATCTGGCCGGTCCCGCATCCAAGATCCAGCACCAGGCCGTCCTCTATGCCGTCTTCCTTCAGCCTGCGGATGACATAGTCTGCCCATTCATCGTAAGGCACGTTGTCCATGAAGGTATCATAGACCCTCGCAAAGCTCTCATACATACGGGCTTTCTCCAGCTTAAGAATTAATTGCTCCGGCATCTTTGCCGGGGTGCTGCGTACCGGCAGAACACGCTCAGCCTACCACGTTCGCAAGGAATGCGTAGGAGAAAACGGTCATGATCACAGTTGCCAGCAGCACACCCAGGAGGATCGGGATAATCGCCTTCTTCCGATCCATATCCAGGATCGTGGCGATCAGCGAACCGGTCCATGCTCCTGTCCCGGGAAGGGGGATGCCGACAAAAAGCAGCAGTCCCAGAAACTCACCGTGCTTCATGCTCTCGCTCTTGCGCTGTCCTCTCTCCTCGATCCATTCCGCGAACCTGTGCAGCGGCGTTTTCTTCATCCAGCCGAGCACCTTCTTCAGCAGAAGGAGAATGAACGGAACCGGCAGCACATTGCCAATGACACAGATCGGCACCGCGACCCAGAGCTTCACTCCAAGCAGCGCCGCAACGATAAGCCCTCCCCTGCATTCCAGGATCGGGAACAGCGAGACGATAAATATGACTAATTCGGCGGGCATGATGTGTCCGAGATTATTTGCAAACCAGGTTGCCAGTGCGTTGGTCATCTGTATGTTTTCCTCATTTCTCTTCTCACCGGTCTCTGAGATATTCCTTCAGGAATGCAACCAGCGTATCCATCTCTTCATCGGTCCCGATCGTGATGCGGAGATAGTTGTCGATGCGCGGCTTGTCAAAATACCGCACGATGATCTTCGCTTCGTGAAGCGCCGTAAACAGTTCTTTCGCCGGAACGCTCCTGTGCGTGACGAACAGGAAGTTGGACTGGGAATCGTTAAATGAGAATCCGAGTTCTCTCAGTTCTTTCCCGATCCTTCTCCTCGTAGCCTTGATCATCCCAAGATGCCGTGCAAAATATGCCTGGTCCTCCACAGCTGCCGCGCCTGCAGCGATCGCAGTCCTGTTCATCGTATAGGAGTTGAATGAATACTTGGCGTCGTTCAGATAACGGATCATGTCCGGCGATCCGATTGCAAAACCGATCCGCATGCCTGCAAGCGACCTGGACTTGGAAAAAGTATTGACCACCAGCAGGTTCTCGTACTTATCCAGAATGTTCAGGGCACTGTCAGCAGGGATCTTCCCGTCCTCGCCTTCTTCGAAATCTATATACGCCTCATCGACGATAACCACTACGTCTGTGTTGTGGCGGACGATGTCTTCCACCTCATCGAGCGGCTTCAGTACTCCGGTCGGGGCATTTGGGTTTGCAATAATGATGCCGCCGTTCTCCGGATAATAATCACGGTTAATGATGCGGAAATCCTCATCGAGCTTCTTTGTCTCATAAGGGATCCGGAACAGGTCTGCCCACACATCGTAGAAGGAATAGGTGATGTCCGGGAACAGGATAGGCCTGCCTGAGGCAAAGAAGGTGATAAAACACATGGCAAGCACATCATCCGATCCGACTCCGACAAATACACGCTCCGGCGCTACTCCGTAATGCCGTGCGATCGCCTCGACCAGAACGGCCGATGACGGATCCGGATACTTCCTGAGAATGTCACCGTCCGACATGTCGATCGCTTCCTTTACGAGAGGTGACGGCGGGTAAGGATTCTCGTTGGTATTCAGCTTGATGATGTTGCTGATCTTCGGCTGTTCTCCCGGTGTGTAGGGTATGACCTTCCTTACATTGTCTTCCCACTTAGGCATGGTATTCCTCCATATTGCAAATTATACCTGTTCTCCCGACTTCGCCAGTCTCGCAGCCTGGTCGGCCGCGCTGAGGCTGTCTATGATCTCATCCAGGTCACCGTCCATGATCTGATCGATCCTGTAGAGGGTGAGCTTGATCCGGTGATCCGTGACCCTCCCCTGCGGGAAGTTGTAGGTACGGATCTTCTCGCTCCGGTCGCCCGATCCGATCTGGCTGCGCCTCTCCTCCGCCTCCGCGTCGTGACGCTCCATGACCTCTTTCTGATAGAGGATGGAACGGAGAATCTTAATCGCCTTGTCCTTGTTCTTCAGCTGGCTCTTCTCATCCTGGCACGAGACCACGATCCCGGTCGGTTCATGCACCAGGCGGACTGCAGAGTCCGTCGTATTGACGCACTGTCCGCCGTTGCCGGATGCCCGGAACACATCGAAATGGCATTCGCTCAGATCCAGCTGGAAATCGATCTCCTCTGCCTGGGGCATGATGGCTACCGTACAGGCAGATGTATGGATACGCCCTCCGCTCTCGGTCTCCGGAACCCTCTGCACACGGTGTACGCCGGATTCATATTTCAGTCTGGAATACGCTCCCTGTCCGTTTACGAGGAAAACACACTCCTTAAAGCCTCCGAGCCCGTTCTCGCTGACGGATGTCAGTTCCACCTTCCAGCCATGGCGGTCCGCATACCGGCTGTACATACGGAAAACCTCTGAGGCAAACAGGGCGGCCTCATCGCCGCCGACGCCCGCGCGTATCTCAACGACGACATTCTTTTCGTCATTCGGATCTTTCGGAAGCAGCATGATGCGGAGCTTCTCCCGGATCGACTCCTCATCTTCCTTCGCCTGCTGGAGTTCTTCCTTCAGCATCAGGCGCATGTCTTCATCGCGCTCCGCTTCCAGCATCTCCTCACAGTCGCTGATCGTCTGCTGCGCCTTCCTGTAACCGGCATACGTTTCCGCGACCGGCGTCAGGGAAGCCCTTTCCTTCATCAGCTCCTGCAGCCTGGCAGGATCTCTGGCCGTCTCCGGTTCCGAAAGCTGCCTGGTGATCTCTTCCAGTCTTCCGGTGACTTCATTCAACTGCTCAAACAATCGCTTTCCTCCCCAGAACGACCCGGTCATTTCCGCCGAGGTCCTTTATCACACTTACTTCAGTAAACTTATTTTCGATGAACATCGATCTGACGGCATCTCCCTGATCGTACCCGATCTCGACGATCAGCCAGCCGCCTCCGGAAAGATGTGCAAGGCTCTCCGGAATGATCCTGCGGTAACAGGAGAGGCCGTCCTCTCCTCCGTCCAGAGCCAGGCGCGGCTCATGTTCCCTGACTTCCTCCATCAGGCCGCCGATCTCACCGGATCTGATATAGGGCGGATTGGACACGATCATGTCAAATTCACCTTCTATCCGCTCAAACAGATCGCTCCGTAGAAAAAGAGCCTGTACCCCGTTTCTCTCCGCGTTCCTGCGCGCGATACCGAGTGCTGCCTCAGACAGGTCGCTGCCGGTTCCCGTGAGATGTTCCCCCATTTTCAGGAGGCTGATCAGGATACAGCCGGAACCGGTACACAGATCCAGGACGCTGCATCCCGGGCGGATCCTCTTCAGGGCCTCCTCCGCAAGGATTTCCGTATCCTGGCGCGGCGTGAGCACATCCTCGGACACATAAAACGGAATGCCCATGAAATACGCTTCTCCCGTCAGCTGCTGCAGCGGTATCCTCTGCGCGCGTTTCATGATCAGTTCCTTATACCTGCTGAGGATTTCTTCGTCTATCGGGTCCGTCCTGCGCGCGTAGTATCCGGCACGGCTGATCCCGGACACAAATTGAAGCAGCAACAAGGCGTCAGTATCAGCGTCCGGAACCTGATTCTGTTCCAGACAGCACTGCGCTTTATGTACTGCTTCACGATAATTCATATGAAATCACTTTATTGTATAGATGTCATCGCTCTCATGCGGCTCATCAGCCTCTGTCAGATCATATTCCGCACCAAAGTTCTCATTCAGATATTTCTTCCAGTTAAACACTGCTTCCACCGAGGCGATGCCGACCTCGATCTGGTCGTCATCCGGCTCATTTGTCGTCAGCTTCTGAAGCAGAAGTCCCGGTTTGCTCAGGATATCAACACATTTGTTGTCGTATCTTCCGGCAAGACGGATAAACTCGAAAGAGACTCCCGCAATCACCGGGATCAGCAGGATGCGGATCACGATTCTCAACACCGGGTTCGGTGTACGGATAAACAGGAAAAAGATCACGCTGACGACCATGACAATCAGCAGGAAACTGGTACCGCACCTCTTGTGCTGGCGTGAACTGCTGCGGACATTCTCAACATTCAGTTCCAGTCCGTGCTCGATGCAGTTGATGCACTTGTGCTCAGCCCCGTGATACATGAACGTCCTCTGGATATCCTTCATGCGCGAGATCAGCAGAAGATATCCGAAGAAAATGAGCATTCTGAGAAGAGCCTCACAGACGGAGATCAGAGACTCATTGGATGTAACCGTCCGGAGGAGCCTGGAAAGGAAATACGGCAGCATCATAAACAGAGCAACGGAGAATACCAGTGAGAAGATCAGCGTCACTGTCAGCAGGACGGAATTATCCGAATCCTCCGACTTCCCGTTCCCGGATGACTCTCTCTCTTCCCGCTTCCTGCGCTCTTCCTGTGCGTTTTTCTGTGCCTTCTCCAGTACCCTGTCCGCCTCGGACTCTCTGCCGGAAGCTCTCAGTTTCGCTGCCTTCTTCTCGGCTTTCTTCTGCTCCTCGGCCAGCCGCTCTTCCAGTTCCTTCTCGGATTCCTCTGCGAAAAGGTCTGCGGAAAACATGAGGGACTTCATACCCAGATAAAGGGAATCGATAAAGCTGCATACGCCCCGGATAATCGGAAGTTTCTGCACCGTCTTATTCCGGATAACACCCCTGTAGACACCGGTCCTGACGGTAATCTGATTATCAGCCGTTCTGACCGCAACTGCCCATTTCTCACTGTTGCGCATCATGACGCCTTCCATCACCGCCTGACCACCGATATTGGAATACTTCATAGACTGCTCTTTCTCCAGTAATTTTCCAGTAAAAAGAAGGTTGAGGCCTGCAGCCCCAACCTTCCTGACATTTCCAGATTACTGCTGGCCCAGACCGTATTTCCTGTTAAACTTATCGATACGGCCGCGTGCCTGAGCCGCCTTCTGCTGGCCCGTATAGAACGAATGGCACTTGGAGCAGACCTCAACGTGGATCTCCGGCTTGGTAGAACCGGTAACGAACGTGTTTCCGCAGTTGCAGGTCACAGTCGCCTGATAGTATTTCGGATGAATTCCTTCTCTCATGATATATCACCTCTCTAATTCCGCGCGCACTGCGCGACTCATTGTACGTGAACTGCTTACGCTCTTCAGCTCTGCGCTGACGCGTCTGTTCCCGGACGCCCCGGGCGATCCCCGCAAGTCCATACGGTTTGCCGTATCCCGATCCCGCCACCTTAAGCGGAACTGCAGCCTGTGCTTCGGGCACAGCAGAAGCATTATAGCACGGCGGTGATAGCAGTGCAAGACATATTTCGGCGATTTCAGATTACATGCGAGTGCTTGATGCGCTGCACCAGTTCCTCGTTGCTGCGGGTACGCGCGAACATGTCGAGAATACGTTCCACAGCGTCTTCGCCCTTCATGCCGTTCATCGCTCTGCGCATGACGTAGGAAGCCTCGCCCTCGTCTGTCGTGAGGAGCAGGTCCTCTCTCCTGGTTCCGGACTTCATGATATCGATGGCCGGGAATACGCGGCGCTCGGAGAGCTTGCGGTCCAGGATCAGTTCCATGTTGCCGGTTCCCTTGAATTCTTCATAGACCACATCATCCATCTTCGATCCGGTATCGACCAGCGCTGTCGCCAGGATCGTCAGACTTCCGCCCTCTCTCATGTTCCTTGCCGCACCGAAGAAACGCTTCGGCGGGTGGAGGGCTGCCGGATCGAGACCGCCGGACAGGGTTCTTCCGGAGGGCGGTACGATCAGGTTATACGCGCGCGCAAGTCTGGTGATGGAATCCAGCAGGATCACGACATCCCTCTTGTGCTCGACCAGTCTCTTGGCCCGCTCGATCCCCATCTCTGCCACTCTCTTGTGATGCTCCGGCGTCTCGTCAAATGTGGAGTCCAGTACTTCAACGTTCTCGCCGACGATCGCTTCGCGGATATCGGTGACTTCTTCCGGGCGCTCATCGATCAGCATGATGATGATGTGCATCTCCGGATTGTTCCGCTGGATCGAGCGCGCGATGTCTTTCAGGAGCGTCGTCTTTCCTGCCTTGGGCGGGGATACGATCAGTCCTCTCTGCCCCTTTCCGATCGGGGACAGGATATCCACGATCCGCATCGCGATCTCCCGGCCTGTCCGTTCCATGCGAAGCCTTTCATCCGGGAATACCGGCGTCATCTCTTCGAAGTTAAACCGCTTCGCGGCTTCGCTCGGCATATAACCGTTTATGGTCTTGACAAACAGCAGCGCGGAGAACTTCTCCTGCTGCGCATGTACTCTGGTATTGCCGCAGATGATATCACCGGTCTTCAGGTTGAAGCGCCTGATCTGGGACGGGGATACATAGATGTCGTCCTCCCCGGGAAGATAATTGTTTGACCGGATGAAACCGTAGCCGTCGGACATGACTTCCAGTACACCGCTCACCGTATTGCCGGAGTCAAGCTGCTTGAGTTCCATAGGCGGACGGTCGCCCTCTGCACGGTCCTGCAGACTCTCCGGGCGCTCCTGAACTCTGGTCTGCGGATTGGACTGCCGCAGTTCGCCACGTGTCACAGGTACGGACGTTTTTTCTTCGCGGCCGCTCTCCTGCATTACTCTGGGCTGTGCCTGGTCATGCGGATGCTGCACCTGCTGCCTTCCCTGGCCCTGTGTCCTTCCCTGCGGATTCTGTCCCTGAGCCCTTCCCTGCGCCGTCTGACTCTGCGGTCTTCCCTGCACTGCCTGGCCCTGAGGCCTTCCCTGGACGGCCTGGTTCTGAGATCTTCCCTGCACTGCCTGCCCCTGATGGGACATGTTCTGGCGCGGCGCGTTTTTCGCACCGTTCTCGGATCTTCTGCCCTGGGACTGCGGCCTGCGCTCGGAAGACTGCTTCCGGACCTGTCCGGCAGACTGCGGTTCGCTCTTTGAAGCCGCTTTTGTGCGTTTTCCCGCAGGAGCTTTCTCTTCCTTCGGTGCAGAGATTTCTGCCTTCGGGACGGCATCTGCTTTCGGCGCAGCGGTATCTGCTTTCGGCGCTGAGGCAGAATCATATTCTGCAAGCGCATCGATCACCTCCGCCTTGCGCATGGCGGAAACGCCCTTTATGCCCCGTTTCTTTGCCATGTCTTTCAGCAATGTGGCGGACAAACGTTCATAATCTTCTCTTGTCATATTGTATACCTGTATTGAGATCGGTTGACGGTTCTTGATTCTTGTTCTTGTGGGTTTCTGCTGCAGATTCTGCCAGAGATATCCGGTTTCAGATGACCGGACAGCTATTGAGAAATCAGACCCGGAAACGATTCTGTGCCGTTTCCGCTGCAAGTATATCACATATATTGCAAAAGATGCAAAAATACTGTATCTTTGTTGAAATTAATTCTGAGATACTAATTCTGAAAGGAGTGAGTTGCACGTGTCATCCGACACAATTATCCAGCTCATATGTCTGGCGGTCCTGCTGTGCCTGTCCGCATTTTTCTCGTCGGCGGAGACAGCACTGACCACAGTTAACCGCATACGGATCCGCAATCTGGCGGACGACGGAAACAGAAAGGCAAAAACGGTTCTCCGCATCCTGGATTCCCAGGACAAGATGCTCAGCTGCATCCTGATCGGGAACAACATCGTCAATATCTCCGCTTCGTCCCTGACCACCACTCTGGCGATCAGACTGTTCGGATCAAGGACAGTCGGGTATACGACCGGTATCCTGACCCTGTTCATCCTCATATTCGGAGAGATCACGCCGAAGAACGCGGCCAATGTCAACTCTGAAAAGCTGTCCCTGCGCTATGCGGGTGTCATCAACATCCTGATGGTTGTGATGACGCCGGTGATCTTCCTGGTCAACCTGCTCGCAGGCGGCGTTATGAAGATCCTCCGGATCGACAAAGACGGCGGGGATTCCACGATCACGGAAGATGAGATCCGCACCATGGTCGATGTCAGTCACGAGGACGGCGAGACGACCGGAGCGGAGCGGGAGATGATCAACAACGTCTATGATTTCGGCGATCAGCGTGCCAGGGATGTCTGTGTCCCGCGCGCCGACATCGTATCTGTCAGCGTGGACGACAGTTATGAGACGGTGGCGGACATTTACCGCAATGAGCACTTTACCAGGCTCCCTGTCTATGAAAATGACCGCGACCACATCGTCGGCATCCTGAACATAAAAGACTTCTGTTTTGTGGAAGACAGAGAGCATTTCTCTCCCAGGGATCTGATGTATCCGCCGTATTATACTTTTGAGACGAAGAAGATATCGGAACTGATGGTGGAGATGCGGGATCACGCTTCGACCGTGACCATCGTTCTGGACGAATACGGCGCTGTCAGCGGCATGCTGACTTTCGAAGACCTGATCGAGGAACTGGTCGGCGAGATCCGGGATGAATACGACCAGGATGAAAAAGACCTGATCCGTAAGCTTTCCGACCGGCAGTATCTGGTGGCGGGCAGCGTGAAGCTTGACGACCTCAATGACGCGACCGGACTGGAACTCAGTTCCGAGGATTACGACTCCATCGGAGGCTATCTGATCGAGCATCTCGGACATCTTGCCAAAAAGGGCGAGCGCATCACAGACGAGAACGGCCTGATACTGATCGCGGACAAGGTGAACATGAACCGTATCGTGAAGGTGCGGATCATCCTGCCGGAACAGA
This sequence comes from uncultured Lachnospiraceae bacterium, assembly GCA_902803155.1. Classification (GTDB taxonomy): domain Bacteria; phylum Bacillota; class Clostridia; order Lachnospirales; family Lachnospiraceae; genus Porcincola. Next base: position 10,398 of record CADCOU010000085.1, read on the forward strand.
AAGTATCCGATAATCTTAATGAAGATATTACCGACTGATGCCGGCAGTACAGTCCATATGATCCCATGTTATTCCGGAAATAATCCCCTGAGACTTTTTCTCAGGGGATTTATTGCACGATGCCTTCATTTCCGCATCAGATCATTCAGATGTCTTCGATTGTCAGGTTCTCCCCGCCCACTCTGAGCATATCCCGGATCTCCTCTGTGGTGAGATCCAGATAAGCGGATACCTCTTCGATCGACGGTTTGTGTTCCAGCTGCTCTTCCAGTTCATGAACGGTCTCCGCCAGGCGGTTCATCCGGCTGAGCACCTTCGCTTCACCCCGCAGTTCCTCTTCCATCTGCCGGACACTGTCCTCAAGGTATTCTGCAGTGCGGTTCAGAAGTTTCACCCGGTAGGCGGCCAGGGATTCTTCTCTCTCCAGGTTCTCCATCGCAAGGAGCAGGCCGATATTCGCCTCCTGTATCAGATCCTCCGCATCGATCCTGCTTTCCCTTCGGTCAAACTCGCCGGCCAGATCGCACACAGCGGTGAGATACCGCGAGATCAGTGTATTCCGTGCCTCGGTATCACCGTCTGCCGCCAGATGGAACATCTTCAGTTCGATATCCTGAGGAAGAGAAGCGATCTGATCCAGTTCTTCCAGGTAACTGTCCAGCGCCGGTCTGTGCAGCCCGCTGTGGCTCAGGTCCTCCATTTCCGGGTCATACACTTCGATTCCCATCTGATCCAGATAGGAGTAGACCATCTGCAGTTTTTCGGTATCCAGCGACAGGCCCTCAAACGCATCCCGTATCCTGGCTGCCGGAAGCCGGTCACCGTTGTCCCTGGAATACTCCTTCAGTTCCTGCAGCTTCTCTCTGAATACTTTCGTTTCATCCGTCAATGTCTTTTCCCTGCTTTCCTTCTGCATAAGGCAATGCCACTGTCAGATGGCAGTGGCATATCATTTTCTTCCGTTCAGCTGTGTCATGTCCGGAGCCTTAATAATCCTGACTCTCCATATAGTTCATATACTTTACAACCATGAGAGCAATCTTCAGTGTGATTGCGTCCTCAAACACCCGAAGGTCCAGTCCGGTCTGTTTCTGCAGCTTATCAAGCCGGTATACCAGAGTATTCCTGTGAATATAGAGCTGGCGGCTGGTCTCAGACACATTCAGACTGTTCTCGAAGAACTTGTTGATCGTGGTCAGCGTCTCCTCGTCAAAGTCGTCCGGACTCTTTCCTTCAAAGACCTCCCGGATGAACATCTTGCACAGCGGGATCGGCAGCTGATAGATCAGACGCCCGATTCCAAGTGAGCTGTATGCGATCACCTGGCTGCCTGCAAAGAAGATCTTGCCGACGTTCAGAGCCATACGCGCTTCCTTATAGGAACGGGATACCTCTTTCAGTTCCCCGACGACCGTGCCGTACGAGACGATCGCCTCGCCTCTTCTGTCCTGCGGCAGCGCTTCCAGAATCGATGCGGCCATCTCTTCCATCTCCTGGCTTCCCTCACCGATCAGAAGCTCTCTGACGATGATAACGCTCTTCTCGTCGATCGCAGTGACAAAATCTCCCGGTCTTGCGGAGATCAGGCCGCGTACAAGCTCCAGCGAACTGTTTTCCCTCTCCCCGGCCAGTTCCAGGATGAAGACGACTCTGCGTGCTTCTGACTCAATGTGGAGTTTCTTTGCACGGTTATAGATATCGACCAGAAGCAGATTATCCAGAAGCAGGTTCTTGATAAAATTGTCCTTGTCAAACCGCTCTTTGTACGCCGTGATCAGTGTCTGGATCTGGAATGCGGCCATCTTTCCGACCATATACACGTCGTCTGAACTTCCGCTTGCGATCAGTATGTACTCCAGCTGGGCATCATCCAGAATCTTGAAGAACTGATAACCCGAAATAACCTGGCTCTCTGCAGGTGAATTGCTGAAACTTATGATGGGATCACGAAAATCCTCAGCGTGCTCGAACGTGGATGCAAGTACGATCCCTTCCGTATCCATCACACACATATCGACCCTGCTGATCACTTTGAGACCATCCAGTGTTGACTGCAGTACCTGATTTGAGATCATCTGAGCACTCCTTTCCTATGAAAAAGATCGGAAACGCTTGTTTAATCGGCTTCCTGCATGATGAATCAATAAAAACCCATCGCATTCATGTTACTTTTTACCATATCTTGGTATAAGTGTAATCTTTTTCTACGAAAAAGGCAACCCATTTTTGTGAAATATGCACGAACCAAGTGACGATTCGCGGTTAAGATGAGGTTTTGTATCTTCCGCGTCAAACCCGCAGGGCTTGTAAGTGGAAGTGCAAAAGCGCATCTTAGAGCTGCGAAGCAGAAACTGCCCCCACAACCGTGGGCAAGAGCTGTGAAACAGCGACATACATGTGGAGCATGGATGGCCCACGGTCTGCCAGGGGCAGTTCCCGCGAATCGTCATTTTATTCAGTTTAAAATATCACACCTCGAACAGCAGATCTCCGTAGGACGGCATCGGCCACATATCCTTATCGACGATCATCTCGAGACGGTCGACCGGAGCGCGAAGCGCTTCCATAGCCGGCATGACCCTGCCATGGTAGAATACCGCTCTCTCGCAACCTTCCGGAGTCCTTTCCGCCTCAGCAGTCAGGGTGATCAGTTCCTGCAGCGCATGCTCCGTCTTCTCCAGAAGATCAGAGGACTCTGCGAGAAGCTTCCGCTGGATCCCGGACGGTGCCCCGACATTTTCCAGTGCGCCGACGGTTTTCGCCAGGCTTCCGGTCCATTTGATAACTGCCGGAATGATCGCCTTGGACGCCATGTCGATCATGGTCAGGGCTTCAATGTGGATGGTCTTGGCGTAGCTCTCATACTTGATCTCCACACGGCTTCTCAGCTCAGACTCCGAGAATACGCCGTATTTCTCAAACATCGCGACGGACGTATCCGTGATGAGCGCAGGAATCGCCTCCACCATCGACGGGATATTCGGGAGACCTCTCCGCTTCGCCTCGGCAAGCCACTCTTCCGAATAACCGTTTCCGTTGAATATGATCCTCTGGTGTTCGGTCAGGTACTGCTTGATCAGTTCATGCACAGTCCCGTCAAAATCTTCCGCTTTCTCCAGAACATCGCAGGCGTCGGAGAAGGATTCCGCCACGATCGTATCCAGGACGATATTCGGCCCGGCGATGGAATCCTTGGATCCCACCATACGGAATTCGAATTTATTGCCCGTAAATGCAAACGGGCTGGTACGGTTCCGGTCTGTCGCATCCTTGGAGAAGTCCGGGAGCATGCTCGCTCCTGTCATCATCTTTCCGCCCCGGATCGAGGAAGTAGCCGTTCCGGTGCGGATGAGCTGTGTGACCACATCCTCCAGCTGATCCCCCAGAAATACCGAGATGATCGCAGGCGGCGCCTCATCTGCGCCGAGACGGTGGTCATTGCCGGGATCCGCAGCCGATTCTCTCAGTAGATCCGCATGCTTATCCACCGCCCGAAGGATACAGGCAAGAACCAGCAGGAACTGCGCGTTATCATGAGGCGTCCTGCCCGGATCGAGCAGGTTGATCCCGTCATCCGTCTGCAGGGACCAGTTGTTGTGTTTTCCGGAACCGTTCACGCCTGCGAACGGCTTCTCATGCAGCACGCAGCGCATATTGTGCCAGGACGCGACTCTCTTGAGCGTCTGCATCACAACGTGATTATTGTCGACCGCAAGGGACGCGTTCTCATAGATCACGGCCAGCTCATGCTGCGCAGGGGCGACCTCATTGTGCTGTGTCTTGGCCGGAACGCCGAGCTTCCAGAGCTCTTTGTTGACATCCTTCATGAAGGAGCCGACCCTGGTCCGGAGAGATCCGTAATAATGATCGTCCAGTTCCTGACCCTTCGGCGGCATGGCGCCGAACAGGGTGCGTCCGGTATATACGAGGTCCTTCCGCTTATTGAAGGTGGACTTGTCGACCAGGAAATATTCCTGCTCGGGTCCCACGCAGGGGATTACCCGTTTCGAAGTCGTATTGCCGAACAGGCGGAGCAGTCTCAGCGACTGCCTGTTGATCGCGTCCACAGAACGGAGGAGCGGAGTCTTGAAGTCAAGCGCCTCCCCGTTATAGGAGCAGAACGCGGTCGGAATGCAGAGGATCGCGCCGGCCGCGTCCCTGCGGACAAATGCCGGTGAAGACATATCCCACGCCGTATATCCCCTTGCTTCAAAGGTAGCCCTGAGGCCGCCCGACGGGAAGGAGGAGGCGTCTGATTCTCCCTTGATCAGGTTTCTTCCGGAAAGTTCCATCAGGATCGTCCCGTCCGGTTTCGGAGCCGAAATGAACGAATCATGTTTCTCGGCAGTCGTACCGGTCAGAGGCTGGAACCAGTGCGTGTAGTGGGTTGCGCCTTTCTCGATCGCCCACTGCTTCATAGCCTCCGCGATCTCATCTGCGACAAGCGGATTCAGATCACTGCCGTCTTCCATTGTCTGATGGAGCTGCTGATACACATTCTTCGGAAGCCGTGCACGCATGACCTTGTCGGAAAATACATCTTCCCCGAAGATATCCGCTATGTTAAACCGTTCGTCCTGTTCCTTCATCCCGATCTCCTCTGTTTCCTGTGCCTGTAAATAAAATCGCGCTTACTGTAAACCATATACAAGATGAATTCAAGTGTTTTATTCTGTTCACGGCAACGCCCCAGACCGGCCGTGAACAGAAACTGTTATTCCACGTTCAGGTACACATCCTCCCTCTGGTGGAAGCCGCCCTCTATGATCACCTCATCCATGTTTTTCTTTGTGACCGCCTGCGGCTCCAGCGGATAATACGGGATCTCATAGGTTCCGTCGCTGATTGTCTCTTCCGTGTGCAGCGCGGCATCCACATCCCGGATATCCTCGCCGCGGGCCAGAGCCACCGCGAACTTGGCAGCAAACTGGGCCTCACGGTCCACTGACTTGTAGACAGTCATCGTCTGCGTACCCTCCACGATCCTCTGGCATGCAGACAGCTCCGCATCCTGTGCGACGACCGGAATCTCTCCGGCAAGCTTATGTTCTGTCAGTGCCCGGATCGCCTGACCTGCCAGATCGTCATTGCCGCACATCACGCCGTCTACACGGTTACCGTTTTGCGCCAGGCCTTCATTGACCGCGTCAAACGCAAGCTCTGCCAGCCAGTTGTCGCAGAAGGTCGAGTAGACAATCTCGATCCCGGTTCCCTCCAACGCCTTTTCA
>CADCOU010000086.1 GCA_902803155.1 uncultured Lachnospiraceae bacterium
CCGAAATGGACGCCTGCTTCCAGCAGCTGTTTCATGGAAAGTACACTCATTGTTTTTCTCCTTTGGTTTTGTACTTCCGCATGTTTCTCTTCCGCGGGAGCCTGTCGGCACCGCCCCCGGAATCCGCATGCGTGTTTTTTCGCAACTCTGATAATATAACACGCGAGAGAAGGGCATGCAAGCCTTTCTTTCGCGTGTTTTCTCATCTGTTCTTCTGTTTTTCACCTGCCGGTTGTTCCCTGCCCTGCCTACTCTCTTCTCAGTGCCTCGATTGGATCCAGGTTGGAAGCCTGCACCGATGGGATGAGACCGAAAATGATACCGATCCCCATGGAAAAGATCACTGCTATGATCGCAGCAACCCAGTTGATTCCAACCGGTATCCCCGTCACGATATTGATAATCCGCGCCATGACCACTCCTGCAACAACTCCAAGAACCCCTCCGATGCTCGTAAGAACGGAAGCTTCTGTCAGGAACTGCCACAAAATGGAACTCTTCCTCGCACCGATCGCCTTCTTCAGTCCGATCTCCGAAGTTCGCTCGGTCACCGATACCAGCATGATATTCATAACACCGATACCGCCGACAAGGAGCGATATTCCAGCGATCCACATAAGCTGAATGTTGGTGGCATTCTGCATTTTCTGCTTATTCCTGAGGTCGCCCAGAAGATCCTCCGCCTGATACGTCACAGTCGGGTTTTCTACAGTGATCGTCGCGTTCAGGATCTTTGCCGTCCTCTGCCCGGCTCTGGTCATCGCATCCGTGTTGGAAGCCTTGACGACCACATTCTCCGGCTCATCGTACTTGAACAGGATCGGCCAGGAAGTCTTCGGAACAAATACCTTTCCGTTGGAATCCGTCTCATTCAGCAGAGCATAGTCCTCAATCGTTTCGATATTCGGTTCATAAGAAGAAGGCTCATATACGATCCCTACGACGGTAAACGGTTTTTTGTAGATCTCTATGGTCTTTCCAAGCGGATCGATTCCTTTAAACAATGAGTCTGAAGCAGTCTGATCCAGAATGACCACTTTTGAATAATTGTCAAAATCTCTCTCCAGAAATAATCTTCCCGTGCGCACCCGGTATCCCAGCGTTTCGAAATACTGGTCATCCACGCCGCTTATGTTCACCGAGTTGAGCGGTGTATCAATGTAATAAACCGCAGTATCCCACAGAACCCGATTGGTAAAACAGGTCACCCGGTCAACCGAGTCCAGAGCCAGGATCTTACGGATCGTTTCATCCGAGACAGGATGTACCCCCTGAAGAGACGAAGACATATCCATGTCATAACTGTCTCCTCCCGATCCGAGTGTGACACGTACCGTGTTCTTGCCGGATCCGATCAGCTGCTCTCTGAGCTGATCGTTGGTACCCTGAATCGTGGAGACAATGGCAATGATCGATCCGATTCCGATGATGATGCCGAGCATTGTCAGAAGGGACCGCATCTTGTGTGACAGGATTCCCTGAAATGCCAGTCTGATATTCTCAAACATATCTCTTCCCCAGTCAGTTCATGGTTATTTCATATAATATCAGAAGTAATCTGTATCGTAGGACATCGCGGACAGACTGTCCACCCTTACTGTTTTTGCCCCTTCCACCACGCCTTTCCCGTACGGGAATGCAATATAGTCATCCCTGGAGAGTCCTGAATTCACCGTGATCGTTCCCCAGTCATTATTTCCCAGCTGAAGATACCTCTTTTCCAGCAGTCCGTCTTTCCCTTCAACCAGGCAGTAACTTCGTCCGTTCTCTTCTGTCCGGATCAGGCTGCTGTTCAGCGCCAGTCCTTCCTCCATCGAAAGCCCGAATGCAGAAATCTCTCCATCGAGCGACAGTTCCACCCCGTCATCCACTTCCAGCCCGTCGGCATTTTCAATAAAAGCCAGGAACGGATATCTGGATTCATTCGAGTTTTCATCGCCGAAACCATAATAGCTGTCATTTGATGTCTCCGGATACGGAGAAACCTCAACGATCTCGGCAGTAAATGAAGTGCTGCTGTAGGTGGAACCGTACACGGTATCACCAACCTTCACCGTATCGAGTGAGTTCTCTTTGACACTGCCCTTTACATACAGTCCCTTTCTTCCGGTGATGACCATGATCGGGCTGTTGCGCGATCCGGAACCGGAAGAACTTGAAGAGAGGACAACACCATCCAGGATCGCATAGACGATCCTGCCGCTGAGCTTCTCATCATATTCCTTGATCTCAAGTTTTGCTTCCCGGATCAGTAGTTTCTCCTCAAAGATGGAATTCTCCATCTCCTTAATCAGCTCCTTGAAGTCAACTCCTTCCCCGCCGTCATCATAGCCGTCATCATACTCAAGCGGCTCATCCGCTTCAGATTGAAAGATGCCTTCCGTAGAAACGGTATCAGGGATATCCTGCTCCTGCTCTACGATCGTCGCACCGTTAAACAGCGAGACCAGCCCCTTCAGATATTCTACCCTGCTCTCCTTTCCGTCACCTGTCCAGGCACCGTTCAGCGCCTCATTCAGTTCAAAGGAAAAAGTACTGAATCCATTTTTCATAGTAAAGGCGCCGGGCGGAAGAGATGCCAGCAGATTTGCCGCCTCCCTGATCATATCCTCTTTTCCCCGTGCCGAATCCGCATCTTCCGCAGATGAGGATAATCCACCCGGATTCAGTTGTTCCATGGTCGAAGCAAACTGATATGCGCAGAGCATCTCATAGGCCATCTCCAGTATATGTGTCGAAGTCTCTCCTATGATCGTTGCCACAGAATCCTTTACATAGTAATCAGTCACGGTTATATCTTCACCAAGAAGATTCTGCTGCTGTGAAGAAACGCCTTCACTGAACTGCTTCCGATATATATCAAGCGCCGACGAGATCTGTGCCGCAATCTCTTCCGATCCAAGCACGGAAAGGTTGCTGCCCGCACTCTCTGTGATCGAATTAACGGTTTTCAGGAACACATTCACATTCCTGATCAGCGCGATCTCTGCGTCTTCTTCTCTTCCATCGATGATTCCGGATCCCGACGAACCGCCGCCGGACGAATCGTCTGATCCGGACGGATCACTGATCAGACCATCATCGATATCTTCCGATATGATCCCATTGTCATCATCTTCGACAAAGCTGATTTCATCGTCATCAATAATGGCGTCTTCAACAATGCCGTCATCCTGTTCCTGGACAATACCCTCTGCCTGTGCCTGAACCGATTCCGCCTCGACAAATAAATCCTCCGATGAGGTCAGATCGAGATAGTCCTCATCTTCCAGATCCGCATCATCGCTGTCATCAGCATCTGCGTCATCATCCTTGTCATCCGATGTTACATTACTCCCGCCGTTTTTGTCTTCACCGTACCGATACGCGACTCCGTCTCCCGGAACAATACCTCTCTTCAGGAGCTCCAGTTCCCTCTCCATACTGCTCAGTTCCAGTTCCAGGCCCCACTTGTCAAGGCCGGCCTTCTCTGCCTCCAGTTCCACTTTTTCCATGTCATATTCGAGGAGTTTATCGCCTTTTTTTACCTTGTCACCCTCACTGACATACACTTTTTTCAGGGCGTATCCCGCGTTTCTGTAAACGGACTGGGTATCCTTGGAGATAATGGTACCCTCCATGCTCTCGCCATAGGAAGAGTAACCGGTGTAATCATTCACATTCTCGACAGCTGTGACTTCAACAATCTTCCCTGAAGATGAAGATGCTGCCCGTCTGGCCGCAAAACTGCCGCCCACCGCGAGCAGCGCCAGGATAATCACAGTTATCAGAATCGTTCTAACCTTTCTCATCTGTAGCCTCCTGCAGCTTCGATCCGGGTCCTGTCGGCGTCCGTACGCTCTGTCAGGATCCCGTCAAAGATATTGCAGACACGCTTTGCATAGGAAGCGATCTCAGGAGAATGGGTGATCATAACGATCGTGACTCCCTCCTGATTCAATTCCTCAAACAGTTTCATCAACGCGGTGCTGGACCGGGAGTCCAGTGCACCGGTCGGTTCATCGGCAAGCAGCACTCTGGGATTATTCACCATCGCCCTGGCGATCGCAACTCTCTGTTTCTGCCCGCCGGACAGCTGCGCAGGTGTAAAATAGATACGGTCTTCCAGACCGACTCTCGTCAGTGCCTGTTTCGCACGCCGGATCCGTTCGCGCTTCCGTACGCCTGCGTATACGAGCGGAAGCTCCACATTATCCAGAGCAGTCTGCTTGGCAAGCAATTCGAAGTTCTGGAATACAAACCCCAGATTGTTCAGGCGGATGGCAGCCATCGCCTTGTCATCCTTGTTCAGGACATTCTCCCCGTTCAGTTCATAAGTGCCTTTTGTCGGCCGGTCCAGGCATCCGATGATATTCATCAGTGTTGACTTTCCGGATCCCGAAGGACCCATGATGGCAACATACTCCCCTTCTTCCACATGAAGACAGACATCGTGAAGCACCGGAACGACCAGCTTCGATGTATTATAATCCTTATAGATATGATCCAGCTTCAGAATCACTGTTATTCACTCCTCCGGTCAGCCGACATCGACGTATCCGTCGTCTCCCATATCGAAATCGAAGTCCTCGTCATCTTCTTCATCCGCATTATAGAACCCCGTCAGATCTCCCTCTCCTTCGAAATCAAACATCGACTCATCCAGGAAAAACTCAGATTCCGTCTCATCCCAGTAAAAATCCGTCTCATCCATATACCAGTCATCGTCCAGTCCTTCGTCATCCCAGTTGAACATGCTTTCCGTTTCTTCAAATCCGGACGCATTATTATAGGCAACCGGCAGTCCTTCCTCAAGATCTTCCTGAGGCTGGCAGATATAGTCGTCCTCCGTCAATCCGGACAGGATTCTGTGCTGCATCAGATCCTCGTCCGCATCCCCGAGTTCCACCGGACGCTTCTCCAGTTTATTGTCATCGGATGCCGCCCATACATAACTGCTTCCGTCCTGTTCCTGGACAATATAATAATCGTCCAGCCACAGGCCTTCCTTCGCATTCTCCTGACCCATATCCTGCTCCAGATATACATGCTGTCCTAGCATCAGGTCATCCGAATTATCCAGTTCCACGTAAAACGGGTATTCCGTCGAGCCGGAAGAATTATCACTTCCATAAAACCCGGAATTTTCTTCACCGCTGGACCCCTGGTCTGTCTTGATCTCCGTCACTGTTCCATGCCAGATCCGTCCCGATTCAACCCTTGAGAACACAAGCATGGCCAGTCCCTTGCTGATGAGAAGCCTGTTCTGTTCATTCACGGATGCTTTGATCCGATAGGTACCGGTCTTCAGAAGGGTTATATACGCGCCGCTGTCCCCGCTCATCGATTCAGAGTCTGTAGATTCATTGATCGATTTCACGACACCTTCCATGTCACTGTATACGGTGGCATTTTCGATCTGCCCTTCCAGGGCCTCTATTTTTTTCTTCTGCTGCTTGAGCGCCAGTTCCTCCTGTTTGATCGCATTCTCCTCAACAAGGACTTCCAGCTGCTTTTCCGGTGTATTTGCCTTCGCTTTTTTCTTCTCCAGTTCCGGCTTCTTTGCTTCGGTGGTTTTCGCCTGGTTTTCCATTCGCTCCAGGTTTATCTTTTCCTGCTCCAGCTCGTTTTCTGTTTTGACTACATCATAGGTGAACAGCTTCTGGCCTTCTTCGACCATGTCGCCTTCTTTGACATAGCATTCCTTGACGGTACGGTCGCTGTCCAGTTTAAATTCCCTGGTCTCCTGCGGTTCTACGACACCGCCGAAACGCTCGATCTGACCGGTCCCGCTGCCGAGGTCCGCAATCAGAAAGACCGGGTCCATGTATACGGCATTCTCTGCTTTCGAAGAAACTCTTCCGTTTTCAGATGAATTAGCCGGCTTATACCCGGGGATAACCTTCTCCAGCACACCCGGAAACCACCTGTCGATGAGTCCGGTCTGCATACAGTAGAAGAATCCGCCTCCGAGAATTGCAAGAACCAGTATGAATGTTATCGCCTTCTTCATAGACTTATGAAAATCTCCTGTGATAAGTATATTCCCTTAATACTACCATATTGTGTCAAATCCGTGTTCATGGCCTTTTCGCTCCGATCAAATCGATGGTTGTCGATATTGACAGACTGTGAAGCGTTGATTACAATGAAACACGAAAGGAACGGTAGCTGCTGTAATGTCTCAAAACAAAACAACCGAACAATCAAAATCAGAGCGGCTTCGCACGGTACGTATCCTGTTTGCAGTGATACTTGCGGTATTCGTGATCGCCGCAGTGAGCATGGCTGTCTGGCTGATCAGAAGGGACACCCCTGCAAAAGCCATCCGGAGCACGATGAAGCAGATCTCTTCCCTGGATGAATCTGCTCTCAGTCAGTTTGCCGATCAGGACGGCAGCCGTACCGGGCTTTCTGCGCTGCGCAGATTCTTTTCCCCTTTCTCCTGCAGGATCCTCTCTGTGTCACAACAGGATAACCAGGCTTCAGCAGATGTCCGCATCACCACGCCGGATTCTCATGCGCTTGCTGTGGATATACGCACAGATCTGCTGAAAAATGCAGATGCGCAGCAGGCGGCAGACGATGAGACGATCTATGATCTGTTGGATCAGTTACTCTCTGAAAAAACATACCCTTCTGCCGATACCGAAGGAACCATAACCTTAAGCAGAACGGAGGATGGCTGGACAATCATCCAGAACAGTGACTTATCCTCCCTGCTGCTCGGCAGGCTTCCCGAGTACCTCTCCGATCCGTATCTGCTCACACCGCAGCAGGTTCTGACGGCATATCTGGAAAAACTCGATTCCATGTCTGTCGAACAGTGGTCCGATACCTTCGGAGTGGATGACCTCTTCAATACCTATGCTCCGGATTCCGGTGAGATCGACAGGGAATTCCTCACCTGCGCCAAAGACGCATTTTCCTATTCGCAGATACAGGCAAAGACTGAAGGTTCTGTCTCCGAGGCATCCGCTGTCATAACCGGGATCGACACTTCCTCCATCCTCAGCAGTTACAAGGAAAAACTGGCCGCATACGGAGGGACGATCAGTGCGATCACCGATGACTCCTCCGAGCTCAGCAGAAAAAGCGCAGAGCTTCTGCTTGAAGCAATCCGTGAAGATGATTCCCGGACAGAATACCCGATAACCGTCCCCATGGAAAACAACGGAAACGGATGGATCATCACCGACTTCTCTTCGCTTACCGATGCGTTGTTCGGCGGCATGTCTGCTGCTGTCGAAAGCTTTTCCGGTTCCCGTGCATCAGATTCCTGATCTTCAGCAGAATACAGACTCACCGACTTTGATCCTTACTACATACTATACAGTCATAAACCTCCGGTATCACTCATGATAACCGGAGGTTTTTATTAAAAAAGTATGTATTTTATCCCTGCGTGCGGATCGCGATGCCAAGTTCATCGAGCTGCTTTTCCGTCACCTCGCCCGGAGCCTCTGTCATCATGTCCGAGGAATCCTTGACCTTCGGGAAGGCGATCACATCACGGATCGAATCCAGTCCGAGCATCATCATGACCACTCTGTCCAGGCCGTATGCCAGACCCGCGTGGGGCGGCACTCCGTAGCGGAATGCGTTCAGAAGGAAGCTGAACTGCTCTTCTGCCTGCTCTTTCGTGAATCCCAGGCATTCGAACATCTTCTCCTGGATATCCGCCTGATGGATACGGACAGATCCTCCTCCGATCTCAGCTCCGTTCAGCACGATATCATATGCCTTTGCACGGATCCTGGAGAGGTCCTTATCCGGAGACAGGTACTCCAGATCTTCTTCCATCGGCATGGTGAACGGGTGGTGCATCGCCTGGAAACGCTGCTCTTCCTCACTCCACTCGAACTGGGGGAATTCCACGACCCACAGGAACTCATATTTTCCGGGTTCGATCAGTCCCAGTTTTCCTGCAAGGTCACAGCGCAGAGCACCCATGGTCTCGCAGACCAGCTTGAACTTGTCCGCGCCGAACAGCAGAAGGTCGCCCTTCTCTCCGCCCATGGCATCTACCAGGGCGTCGATCTCTTCCTGCTTCATGAACTTCTGGAAGGAACACTTCGTTCCTTCTTCCTTTACCTGGATATAAGCAAGTCCCTTCAGGCCGTATCCCTTGACGAAATCCGTCAGAGCGTCGATCTTTTTACGGGGCATGTCAGCCTGCCCTTTTACATTGATCCCGCGGACAGATCCGCCATCCTTCACGCAGCCCGAAAATACGCCAAACTCACAGTCCTTCACGATCTCCGATACATCGACCAGTTCCATTCCGAAACGGAGGTCGGGCTTGTCAGAGCCAAAGCGGTTCATGGCTTCGATCCATTTCATGCGCCGGAACGGAACCTTCAGTTCCACCCCGAGCACTTCCTTCCAGAGGTACTGAAGAAGCCTTTCATTTACATCGAGGACATCTTCGGTGTCTACAAAGGAAAGTTCCATGTCCATCTGGGTGAACTCCGGCTGGCGGTCCGCACGCAGATCCTCATCGCGGAAACACCTGGCCAGCTGGAAATAGCGGTCGTATCCCGCAACCATCAGAAGCTGCTTGTAAAGCTGCGGCGACTGCGGGAGCGCGAAGAACCTGCCCGGATAGATCCGGCTCGGCACCAGATAATCACGTGCCCCTTCCGGCGTACTCTTCCCGAGCATCGGAGTCTCGATCTCCAGGAATCCTTCCTGTGCCATAAAATCACGGGCCAGCTGGGCGACACGGCTCTTGACCATCATATTTCTCTGAAGATCCGGCCTGCGCAGGTCCAGAGTGCGGTTCTTCAGGCGCAGTTCCTCTCTGGTCTGACTGTTCTCCTCGATCGGAAAAGGCGGAGTATCCGCTTCAGACAGGATGCGCAGCTCGGTTGCCATGAGTTCCATGGTCCCCGTCTTCAGTTTTTCATTGACCGCCCCGCCTCTTTTCTGGACGATACCGGTAACGGCAAGGACATACTCATTGCGGATCGTTCCTGCTTTCGCGAAGCCGTCGCCCCCCACAGATGTCTCGTCGAACAGGACCTGCATCAGCCCTGAACGGTCGCGCAGGTCAACGAAGATCAGGGAACCGAGGTTCCTTCTCTTCTGGGTCCATCCCATGAGCGTGACTGTGCTTCCGATCATATCCTCTGTGACTTCAGCACATCTGCAGGTGCGCTTCAGTCCCAACATTGATTCTGCCATGTATTTTCTCCTTCCTGGATATCATTTCATCTATCCGTTCCAGATAGCTGCGTATGTCTTTCACATTTTCAATGCGCTCGATGCGTCCGTCATCGTACACGATCTTGGTCGATCCGGAAGCACCACACGCTAGTATACACTGCACTTCTTCCATTATCAAGATA
>CADCOU010000087.1 GCA_902803155.1 uncultured Lachnospiraceae bacterium
GGAGCAGCTTCCTTCTTTTCTTCGTCCTCTCTATCCTTGTCTTTGATGATCCCGACTGTCTGAAGTACATCTACCAGAGTCGCAATCGAACCGGTAAGGCTGGCAATATTACTGATCAGGCCGCCAATCCCCATCGGATCATTTACTACTCCCAGCGCCGTATTAATCCCCCGCAGGATGGGTCCATCCGGGGTTTCAACCGGTTCGCCGCCCTCGTCTCCGTACTTCTTCTGATATTTGGCTTCCCAGGCATCCAGCGCCTGAAGGATGCTCTCCTTTGGAGCCGGGCGATAATCTGCATACGCCTCATCGAACAAACCTTTGTCCAGCTTAAATGATCCCGTTGACAACGCTTCGATCGCTTTATCCTCATCCTGGTACTTTTCCATGAGTTTCTTTTCGATCAAATGCATCAGGTGCCCCGTAAGTCGTTTCACATCTCTGGCGTTGTAGGATTCCGTCCTCAGGGCAATATCCTCCCATGACAGGTCATCTCCCAGGCTGATCACGTTTTTGAGCTGGTGCATAAACAGGTATTTTCTGGAAGGCTGATCAGGCAGTGGAATCCGTACCAGTTCAACCCGATCGAGCATGGCATTGTCCACCTGCTCGGGGTAATTCGTTGCACCGATAAAAATGATCGGCTTCTGCGTTGTCTGCAGGCGGTTATATCCTGTCAGGAATGAAGTCGTGATCGAAGAAGCATATTCAGGAAGATTGGGGAGGGAGCGGTTTTTGCAGACACCGTCAATCTCATCGATAAACACGATACAGGGGGCATTCTCCTGAGCCATCGTAAAGAGTTTTGTTACGATCTTCTCGGCCTCACCCACATACTTGCTCAGGATCCTGGAGCCGTCCAGTGTCAGGTATTTATAATCCTTTTCCATCAGTTCATGGATAAACGCTTCGATCAGATACGTTTTACCGCAGCCGGGCGGACCGTAAAAAAAGAAGGAATGCAGATTGGACTGCTTCAGATAGGCACGCAGTTTCGCCGTTTTGGTGTCGTTGATACAGGCCCGAAGGGTTTCCTTGACCTCATCCATACCGGCTACATCCTCAAAGGAATGCTTTGGCGCCTCACTGATCCATCCGGTGGTATCTATGTCATCCTCGGCTGCCGCTCTGCCGCTGCCGGCTGAAGGAGCGCCATCCGCTGAACCGGCACCGCTTCTGCCGTCGTTCCCTTTGCCCTCGAGCGCTTTCGGGTTCAGCACACGGACGATGTTCTGAATCTGAGCACCCAACTCGCGGATTTTGCGCTGATGATACATTTTTTCTTCGCCGATGCTCATGTTAGCCATTTCACTCTGGCAGGAGGCAGCTTTCTGAAGCAGGATGCATTCTTCCTTGGTTGGGCTGCCGCCATTGGCAGCACGCACATCACCGGCCGCCCGGATATAATCCAGATAGTCATTTTCATATTTTTGCATCCTGTATAAATAATTATCGTCCATTTCCCTCTCCTTTACACCCATAACACCCAGCCGGCGCTTATCCGACGGCAGGCTGTTACAGCGACGCGATCATGGCACTGATATCATTCAGAACTGCTTCCGTATCCGGTTCACTTATCTGAACTGAACTGCCTGTTTCACGCGTTGTATCTTCCAACGCCTTATTAATCAGATTCATGACATCATCCGTATTCTGGTTCAAGCCCTCATGACTCTCCACCATTTCGCTAAGCTCATCGCCACTGTTGATCAGCCGTTCAATCACATCTGCGGAAACGAGTGTTTCGATCGGCACCGTGTCGGTCATTTTAGTATCGACTCCGCTCAGTTTCTCCAACGCACTGACCAGTTCCTTTGAAGCTCCGCCGGACTGCCCGGTCATTTTCTTGAGATTGGACATGACTCCCTTAATATCCATGTGCCCGATATTATTATTCAGTCCGTTAATCGTTCCGATCGTCCGTCCGAGAGAATTAACCGTTGTATAGAGATCACGGGATGAAGCGACCTCGTTCATTCTCTCCTGTACGCTCTTGATAGCGTTAAGGGAATAGTAGGCGATCCCGATCCTTGAATAATTAGCGGAATTCTTAACCCCGCGCTCCTTGTTGTATCTGGCCTTTGCCAGTTCCTTGTTAAGGATGAGCGTGAATTTTTTCTCCAGTTCATTCAGCTGGGTTCCGGTACGAAGAATAAGGACATCAATATCTTCCGTTTCTTTAGCCGGCTTTTCTTTTCCGGCCGGGGTCTTTCTTCCGCTGCCGGAAATCAATGGTTTAAACTTCATAGTTTTTATCTCCTTTTTATCTCTGCGCAATATTGAGCTGTCCCGTCCTCTTGAATACCCTGCCAGTCCCGGCAGCTTATAGGCTCAGGAGCTTTTTATCATGTTCCGCGATATCCTGCGCCTGACTAACCTGCTCCATTTCCAGCTTCATAGCTTCCGCATTCTTCCTGGCTTCTATTCTCTTCTGTTCTTCACGAATCATCTGCTGATAAGCTGTGTCCGTAGCAATGAGCATATCTTCAAAATACGGGTTCTTAAAGTACTCCGTCATCATACTGTCATACTCGGAAGTGATCCGGTCAATCTCCTGATTGTTTTTCCGGATTTTGATCAGCTCTGTCTCAAATTCCGCCTGGTATTTCTCCATCTGGGAAAGAATGTTCGGATCGAGCTGGTTGGCAACGGTCAGAAGCTCGTTGCGCAGGGTATCGACCGCCTGTCTCCTGGACTGGAGTGA
>CADCOU010000088.1 GCA_902803155.1 uncultured Lachnospiraceae bacterium
CTGAATGGCGACAGCGGACTGGCATACAGTCCTGCAGTACAGGATATTTCAGAGTATGTAAGTTCCGTCCTGACTCCGTAAAAACCTGATTAAAGAACACAGAAAGAGAGCAGAATACATGAGTAATGTACGCCGTGTTTATGTAGAGAAAAAGGAAGCTTTTGCCGGAGCGGCAGCAGACCTTTCTCACGAGATCCGCAGTTACCTTGGTGTCAGCGGCCTGAACAAAGTCCGGATCCTGATACGGTATGACATTGAAAACATATCCGACGATGTCTACGAAGAAGCGAAGAGATGTGTATTCGCAGAGCCGCCGGTTGATATCCTGTATGAAGACGTCTTTGAGAAAAAGGAGACAGACAGGGTATTTGCGGTGGAATATCTGCCGGGTCAGTTCGACCAGAGGGCGGATTCCGCTGTGCAGTGTATCCGTTTTCTGAATGAGAATGAAGACGTCCTGATCCGGACAGCAACGGTCTATGTTCTGGAGGGAGAGATCTCGGATGAGGAGATGGCTGCAGTCAGGGAATACTGCTGCAATCCGGTCGATTCCCGGCTTACCGGTCTCGCGAAGCCGGAGACCCTGGAGCAGAAGTTCGATGAGCCCCAGGATATCCGGACATTTGAAGGTTTCCTGTCCATGGAGGATGAGAAGTTCCGGGAACTCTATGATTCCCTGGGACTGGCCATGACGTTCCGGGATTTCTGCTTTATCAGAGATTACTTTGCGCGGGAGGAGCACCGCGATCCGACCGTTACGGAGATCAGGGTGCTGGATACTTACTGGTCGGATCACTGCCGCCACACGACATTCTCGACGGAACTGAAAAACGTGACGTTTGATGACGGATATTATCGTGAGCCGATCGAGAGTACTTTCCGGAATTATCTGAGAGACCGCAGAGAAGTATACGGCGATCGGAAGGACAAGTTCGTATGTCTGATGGATCTGGCGACAATGGGTGCCAGAAAACTGAAGAAGGAAGGCCTTCTGGAAGATCAGGAAGAGACGGATGAGATCAATGCCTGCTCAATCATCGTTCCGGTGGAAATCGACGGACAGACGGAGGAGTGGCTGATCAATTTTAAAAATGAGACGCACAATCATCCTACCGAGATAGAGCCTTTCGGCGGAGCCGCCACATGCCTCGGCGGAGCGATCCGCGATCCGCTGTCCGGACGCACTTATGTTTATCAGGCAATGCGCGTGACAGGTGCAGCAGATCCGAGAACATCCATGGCAGACACGCTGAAGGGGAAACTCCCGCAGAAGAAGCTGGTCCGGGAGGCGGCTCACGGCTACAGTTCCTACGGCAATCAGATCGGCCTTGCGACCGGATATGTGAAGGAAATCTACCATCCGGACTACGTGGCAAAACGCATGGAGATCGGTGCCGTCATGGCAGCTGCGCCGAGAAAGAACGTGATCCGCGAGACCTCCAGGCCGGGTGATGTGATCATTCTGCTGGGCGGAAGGACCGGACGCGACGGGATCGGCGGGGCTACCGGATCATCCAAGGCGCACACGACCGCTTCCATAGAGGTGTGCGGAGCGGAAGTACAGAAGGGAAATGCTCCGACGGAGAGAAAACTGCAGCGCATGTTCCGCAGAAGTGAAGTGTCGAAGCTGATCCGCAAGTGCAATGATTTCGGTGCGGGCGGGGTGTCCGTAGCGATCGGAGAACTTGCTCCGGGTCTTCTGATCGATCTGGATAAAGTGCCGAAAAAATACGCGGGACTTGACGGGACAGAACTGGCGATATCGGAATCCCAGGAGCGGATGGCCTGTGTGGTCGGACCGGAGGATATGGATGAGTTTCTCCGATATGCCGCCGAAGAGAATCTGGAGGCGGTTAAGGTCGCTGTTGTGACAGAGAGCCCGCGCCTGGTCATGACATGGCGGGGCAGGACGATCGTCGATATCAGCAGAGCCTTTCTTGATACCAACGGGGCACATCAGGAGACGGATGTAGAGATAGAGATGCCGCGCAGCGGGGACGGTTTCTTCCGCAGGGAGCCGTTCGCTGAGGAAGCGGTGAGTGACGGCTGGATCAGCAGACTGAAGGATCTGAACGGATGCTCGCAGAAGGGGCTGGTCGCGATGTTCGACTCTTCCATCGGGGCAGGATCGGTTCTCATGCCTTACGGCGGAAGATACCAGATGACCGAGACACAGGCAATGGTGGCAAAACTGCCGACGGGCAGCGGGAAATGTGATACCGTCACCATGATGGCGTACGGGTTTGACCCGTATCTTTCCAGCTGGAGTCCGTACCACGGTGCGGTATACGCCGTGCTGGAGTCGGTTGCGAGGATCGTCGCGACGGGCGGAGACTGGTCAAAGATCCGGTTCACTTTCCAGGAATATTTCCGCAGGATGAGCGATGATCCAAAACGGTGGAGCCAGCCGGCTGCTGCTCTGCTCGGGGCTTATGCGGCGCAGATTGGACTCGGACTCCCGGCCATAGGCGGGAAGGATTCCATGAGCGGGTCTTTTGATGAGATCGATGTCCCGCCGACACTCGTCTCGTTTGCAGTAGACACAGGGATGATCGGGCATGTCATCAGTCCGGAACTGAAGAAAGCGGAAAGCAAACTTGTTCTGATACAGATCGACAGAGATGAATATGACCTCCCGGACTTTGAAGATGTAAAACGGCAGTACAGCGCCTTCTTTGAGGATGTGAAGGCGGGAAGGATTCTGAGCGCGTATGCAGTTGACGCACAGGGATTTGCGGTCAGCCTGAGCAAGATGGCGTTCGGAAATAAACTCGGATTCCGGATCGAGCACAGCGTTGCTCCGGAAGATCTGTTCTTCCCGGATTTCGGTGCGATCGTTTGCGAAGTCATGGACGGGGAGGTCGGTAATCTGCATACCCGTTATACGGTTATCGGAGTGGTTGAAGATACCGGCAGATTCGAGTACAGAAACACATCGATACCCATCGATGATGCGATTGAAGCATGGACCGGAACGCTGGAGAAAACGTTCCATTCCCGTCCCGTACAGGAACCGGAAGCGTCTGCATCCGCTCCGGACGGGGTACAGCCTTATGATGCAGTTCAGTCTGATGTAAAGCGCCATGCTGAGGACGACTATCCGCACGCAGTATACGGCCGCACGATCGCGCAGCCAAAGGTCTTTATTCCGGTATTTCCGGGAACGAACTGTGAATATGACAGCGCGAGAGCATTTGAGAGAGCCGGCGCGCAGACCGACGTGAGAGTATTCCGGAACCTTTCCGCAACTGACATCAGGGAGTCGGTGGAAGAATATGCAGCCGCGATTGATGAGGCGCAGATCATCATGTTCCCGGGTGGATTCTCTGCGGGCGACGAGCCGGACGGCTCCGCGAAATTCTTTGCGACGGCATTCCGGAATGAGAAGATCAGGGAGTCTGTCACAAGGCTGCTGGAGGAGAGGGACGGACTGATACTCGGAATATGCAACGGATTTCAGGCCCTGATCAAGCTGGGACTTGTACCGGAGGGAAAGATCGCTCCCAGAAGCGCGGACAGCCCGACACTTACCTTCAACACGATCCACCGTCATATTTCCCGTATGGTCTGCACAAAAGTCATGACAAACCGGAGCCCGTGGCTGGCGGAGGCTGAGCTTGGGGGAGTTTATGTGAATGCCGCTTCCCACGGGGAGGGAAGATTCGTCGCGAATGACGCATGGATCAGCAGGCTGATCGAAAACGGACAGGTTGCGACCATGTACTGTGATCCGGACGGCCGGATCACTTCAGACCCGGAGTGGAACATTAACGGTTCCTATGCCTGCATTGAAGGAATTACGAGTCCGGACGGCAGGATCCTGGGCAAGATGGCTCACATTGAACGCCGCGGGGACGGAGTTGCAGTCAACATCAGCGGCGAGCAGGATATGAAAGTGTTTGAGAGTGGCGTAAGGTATTTCCGCTAAGGAGAATCACAGAATGGATAACGAAGAGATCAGGAAACTGCTGCAGGAACTCAAGAAGAATTCCGATGAAAGTACGGC
>CADCOU010000089.1 GCA_902803155.1 uncultured Lachnospiraceae bacterium
CTGATACATGACCTGATCCCGGACGTCAGACAATGCTTCCCCAAAAGTAGTGAATGCAGTCCCATCCGCAGCAGCCAGATCAAAGTAATTAATGCCTCCTTCGTATGCACGTCTCACAGTCCGGATTGCTTCATCTGGCTTTGCCTCCACGATGTAGGCAGTTCCCATTCCAATCTCACTAATTCTGTCTCCGGTCCGTTTGTTCATTCTGTAATTCATTTAATAGTCCGCCTTTCCGTGACAGGAGACGGTTCTCTGTCTTCTTCAGGACAGGGCTGCTTCTCTGTCTTGTCTTCTTCAGGACGAGGCTGCTTCTCTGTCTTGTCTTCTTCAGGACAGGACTGCTTCTCCGTCTTCTTCTCTTTTCCCTCAAACATTCATGTCATTTTCAGACTATATCAAATGAGTCAGTGGGGACACTTCGGTGAGTCAAACTGAAACGTCCCTGCTGACTCACTGCTGACTCACCTCTACAGTGATCCTGCGTGTAGGCGGATACAGAAGCGTCGTATACTGGAACCCGCCGTCGCCAAGGATCAATGTGATCACACAGCCATCACGATCCAGGCGGACAGAATTGCCGGCCGCAGCCGGATCAAAACTGCAGGTGCGCACACCATACTGCGCGTTTTCATCCGCGTTTGTATAGTCCGCTGTCATCGTGCCGTTCTGCATATCAACAGTAAAAGTTACCTTCTTCCCTTCCCCTTCATGAAGCGTCAGACATATATTCCGTCCAGATGGACAGACCGCAGAACAGGTGAACGGACCGTCCATCTCCTCGTAGATGATCCCGTCTTCCTTCTCCTGATAAGCCGGTTCCGGGAACCGTTCATTTGGCAGCCAGCGCGGAAATCCTTCTGCATCCTGCGTCACAGTGCGGGGATATACGAGGATTCCTCTTGCACCTTCCTCTCCCAGCGGCCCATGATCTTTGTACCACGGCATCCAGAACCATCCGCCCAGCCAGGCTGTTGTATGCATTCCGCCATGTCCGTCCGGGTAAGTCTGTGCAGCATAAAAATGAGTTCCGTGATCGATCACGCCTTCTCTCTCGGGTGTGAATCGGCAGTTTTCAAAATCCACACTGCCGGCGATCCAGATATTCGGAGCAAAGTCCGGCCGGTTCATGGGAGATGCGGTAAGCACCCATTTATCCCCAAGAGGGAACAGATCCGGACATTCGAACATGGAACAGTCATCCGAGCGATACAGGATCCCCTGATATTCCCAGTGGATCAGATCTTCTGAGCAGTATAAATAAACCATCCCGTTGCTGGATGGATCTCCTGATCTTCCATCACTGCCGCCGCAGATCATTCTCCACTTTCCCTCTGCCCGGAATACCTTGGGATCACGGAAGTCACCACCGCATCCGGCAGGCGCCTGCGCAATCACGGGATTGTTTGCGTATTTATCAAAGTGGATGCCGTCTTCCGAAACAGCAAGGCATTGTACCTGGATCGGACGCTCACCTTCGGTGGTTGTCCCGGTATATATCAGATGCATTTTGTCGTCATGAATGACAACTGATCCTGAAAAACAGCCTCCCTCCGGATCCTTCTCATAGGGCTGGTCCGGTATCAGAGCGCAGGGCAGTTCCTCCCAATGGATCAGATCGCTGCTGACAGCATGTCCCCAATGCATCGTCTCCCAAACGGTGGAATACGGATTAAACTGGTAAAACAGATGATACTGACCTTTATAGAATATCAGTCCGTTCGGATCATTGATCCATCCGCTCTTGACTGTAAAATGCCGGGACGGCCTCCATTTTCCCATAACCGGGCTGTCTTTTCCTGTTCCTTCTTTCATTCCTGTTTCCTCCACTACCTGCTTTTGTACTTCTGCTGCTTTGAATTTCCAGTGCCCTCAGTCCCATATTGTTCTGCCTTCTGCAGCTTTGAGTCTTCCTGCACCTTTTCCTCGTACTGTTCCGCCTTTGTTGTTAAATCGATTTCTGCCTGGCCGGGTTTCTCTCTTCCTGCTCGCGCTGCCTCGTACTGATTTGCCTTCGTTGTTACATCGGTTTCCCC
Organism: uncultured Lachnospiraceae bacterium; assembly: GCA_902803155.1. Taxonomy (GTDB): domain Bacteria; phylum Bacillota; class Clostridia; order Lachnospirales; family Lachnospiraceae; genus Porcincola. The sequence goes on from CADCOU010000089.1 coordinate 2,037, forward strand.
TGCCGGGTTTCTCTGAATCATCCTCTCCGGCTCATATCCGTCTGACTTATTGTGACACATCCTGCTGTGTTTTTCCACCAGAAAAAATACCGTATTTCTCTTCGGATAAGAAGCTGTGGCAAGAGCGTTCCA
>CADCOU010000090.1 GCA_902803155.1 uncultured Lachnospiraceae bacterium
ACCGCATAGGAAACAAACACGCGGAAGTATTCACCGATCATGGAGTCTCCGGTGATTGCCGCACCTGCCCTCGGCGCCACGATAAACATGGTGTGGAACAGGATCACGCCCAGGAACACATTGCCGATGGATGCTTTGTCTACAGAAGCCCCGCCGACCAGCAGCGCCGCAATACAGAACATACCGATCTGCGAATGGGAACTGTAGGTAGCGATGTTGCCCATGTTCTGCAGGTAGATGATCATGCCGAAGCCCGCTAGGACCGTCGAGATCACGATCGAGATGATCCTGGTGCGCTCCACGTTGATGCCCGCGTCCCTGGCTACTTCCATGTCCTGCCCGACTGCGCGCATGTCCTGGCCAAGCTTTGTGCGGCGGAACCACACGATCACCAGGCAGAGCAGGGCGATGATGAGAAATGTCATCACCGGGATCTTGACGATCCCGACGCCCGGGATATTGAGTTTCAGCGGGATCAGGTTATCCAGTTTCTGGCGCATGTTCAGGAGGCTGACCGTGTTACGGATACCGTAGCCCCTGGGCAGCTTGATGGTGGAGTGCTTGATCGGGATGATGGATCCCATCATGTAGAGCACCACCAGCAGGTACACGCCGTTGATGAAATAGCTGATGATATAGCTGGTGATCATCTCACGGCCCTTGGCCATGTTCAGGATCTTGCCGCAGAACAGGCCCAGCAGTACTGAAAAAGGTACAGAGAGAATCATTGCCAGGACCATGCCCGGGATCCCCACGATCTGCCAGTCAGAAACCAGGATCAGTGCGATCTCGCCGGCCATCGCACCCAGCGTCATACCGAAGTTCAGTCCCATTCCGGCCATGATCGGGATCAGCAGAGACAGGATCAGGAATGCATTCCTGCCCATGCGGGTAGTAATCTCGTTGAACAGCATGTTGGCGGAAAGGCCTGACAGCGGGATACAGAAGGCGCAGATGATGATGAACAGGATCGGCACCGAACTGGACCGCAGGAAGGACAGAAACTTTTCTTTCTTGGCTTTATTATTCATTTCGTCCCCTCCGTCTTTCTGGTCAGTGCATACAGGATCATACCGTTGGAGGCGATGATCCGGATAACTTCACTCATATCCGTGTGAATGATGTTGTTCATGACGGTAGGCGTCATGGTTACGATACCCTGGAAGAGGATCGTACCGCTGATCACGTTCAGGATGGTCGCTTTGTTGACCGTCGCACCGCCGATCAGGATGGCGGACACAGCGGGAAGCGCCATGTAGAACGGGGCCATATAGAGCTGGATAAACCCGAAGCCCTGTTCATAGACGAGAATGCCGATGGCGGCAAGCCATGTCGACATGACGACGGAGAGCAGGCGGATCTTATCCACATTGATGCCCGCGGCGCGCGCGAACACCGGGTTGGAACCCACGGCCGTCATGGCCGTGCCGGTTTTGGTGTGCAGGAACGCCCAGATGCACAGTGCAAGCAATGCAAAGAACAGAAGCGTTCCGGTCGGGATGACCAGCTTGCCGATCCTGATCCGCAGGAAGTTAGCAAGCACCTGATTGTAATATCCCTCCAGCGTGATGGTGGTACGCAGACCCTTTCCGGACAGACCCCACACCATGTTCGGGCTGTGATAGGGAAGAATGAGCCACATCATGCACATCATGGAAACGGATGAAAAACCGACGTAGGTGGCGATCATCATCTCACCGCCCTTGATGCGGTTCAGCAGCCAGCCGTAACCCGTTCCGAAAACCAGTGCGAACGGGGTCGCGATCACGATCGCAGCCAGGAAGGATACCGGACCCGTAAAGCCCAGCTCTATGGAAAGCGTGGCTCCGAGCAGGCCGGAAATGATTCCGAGCGGCAGTCCGAAGTTCAGTCCGCAGCCTGAGTGCACCATGGGAACCATGGCAAGCACGAGGATGCCGTTCCAGCTGAAACGCGCGATGATGTTGGAGATCTGCGTGGGCAGATCCGCCCCGACAAACGGGCAGAGCACCAGAAGCAGGAGCAGGAACAGTGTTATGATCAGTCGGGGAAGCCCGTAGTTTTCTACAAGCTTTCCAAACCAGCTTTTTTCTTTTTCCATAATCCCTCTCCCCCTTACTTCACCTGGCTGAGCATCAGCGCACCGAGATCTTCCACGGAAGCATTCGCCGGAAGGATCCCGGCGATCCTGCCGCCGGAGACGATCGCAATGCGGTCGCAGCTCTGTCTGAGCTCCTCAAGTTCAGAGGAGACCATGACGATCGTAACGCCGTTCTCACGGTTAAACCGCCTGAGGGCTTCCAGAACCAGTGCCTTTGCACCGACGTCGATGCCGCGGGTCGGCTCTGAGACGAACAGTAGGCGCGGACTCAGCGCGAACGCCTTGGCCAGGCAGACCTTCTGCTGGTTGCCGCCCGAGAGCTCTCTTGCCTTCTGCTTGGAGCTCGTGCAGCGGATGGCGAGTTCATCGATATACTTCTCGGTGATTTCGCGGATCGCCTTTTCGTCTCTCCACTTAACAAGGCCTCCCAGGTAATTCTTCAGGTATTTATTCTGGATCTGCATCGACGGGAACGCGATGTTCCATTCCAGGGATTCATCCAGCAGAAGTCCGACGCCCCTCCGGTCCTCAGAAACGAACGCAAATGACGAATCCAGGCACTTGCGCGGCTCGTTCAGGGGGATCTCATTTCCCTCGAATACGACTCTGCCTCCTGCCTGATACAGGCCCATGATCCCATTGGGGATCCCGAGCTTGCCCTGGCCGGCAAGTCCGCCGATTCCGAGGATCTCACCCTCTTTGACGGTCAGGTTCACGTTGCGCACGGTTTCGCCGGGCATATCGACCCAGAGTTTCTCGATGGACAGAATGTCTTTCGCGTCTTCGTGGCTGCGCACGGAAGCACCCGAGCCGCCTGATACCTCGCGGCCGACCATCCACTTCGTGATCTGCTGTACATCAGTTTCTTCAGCCGGAGTATCCTTCACGACGACGCCGTCGCGCATGACCACAACACGGTTGCAGACAGCGAGGATCTCCTGCAGTCTGTGCGTGATGAAGATGATGGCGATCCCGCGCTTTGCCATACCCCGTATCGATTCCAGCAGGGCTTCCGCTTCCTTTTCCGTCAGGACGGCCGTCGGCTCGTCAAGGATCAGTATACGCAGCTGTTCCTTGGAGAGCTCTCTCGCGATCTCCGTGAACTGCTTATGACCGACCGGCATGTTGCTGATGACCATCTTCTTATCGATGTCGACGCCCATCAGCTCGATGGCTTTCGACGCACGATCATCCATCTCCGCGCGGTTCAGTGTATCCAGCCGGTCCCCGAAAATGTCGGAGGCCACATTCTTTTTAACCGGTTCCCTGTTCAGCAGGATGTTCTCTGTAGTGGTAAATCCCGGAATCAGGGAAAATTCCTGATGGACCATACCGATACCGGCTCCGATGGCGTCAAACGGAGAGTTAAAAGAGACCTCTTCTCCGTTAATGATGACATGGCCGCCGTATCCTCCGGTCTCATGGATCATCGTCGATCCGAACAGGATACGCATCAGCGTGGACTTTCCGGCGCCGTTCTCACCGACAAGGCCGATCACTTCCCCTTCGTTGAGGGTCAGATTAATGTCGGAGAGCACCTGGTTTCCGAAGAAATCCTTGCTGATCTGTTTCATTTCAAGCAGTGGTGCATTCTGGCTGCTCATGTATATGCCTTCCTAAAAAACAAGAGAAACGGGGGAGGAGCTGCTACCCCTCCCCCTGATACAACTTCTGGTACGAAATCAATCCGACGGATTATTTGATGGTGAAGTACTTCTCCGGAACCTCGATATCGGTGGAGCCCATGTAGTAACCCGGATCGCCCATGATGTAGGTATCCTGATATACAAGGAATACATTGCCCATCTTCACGCCTGTGTCAGCATTGGTGTAGTTGGATCCGTTCCATGCTGCCTTCGGAGAGAATACCTGATAAGCCTTCGCGATGTCATCGATGCTCTCCAGCTCGGAGGTGCCGTCGATCACGTTCATAGCATGCTGTGCAAGACCTGCGGATACAGTGTAACCATAGGAATAAGCCCAGGTTCCGAAACGGCCTGCGCCGCCCTTCTCAACAACTGCTTCCTCAACCTTGGCGAGGATCTTCTCGAAGTCGCCGGCTTCCTCGGTGAGGTCCAGACCCAGAGCTCCCGGATAACCCATAAGCGGTGACGGAAGGTCAGCCTCGATGAAGAATCCGCCATACTCAAGAAGCTGCTTCAGCAACGGCTCGGTATGTGCGTCGTTGGTGCAGAAGTATGCGCTGTTCGTGCCGTACTTCTCGATCCACTCCGGAACATGCTCCAGAATGTAAGCCTGAGCGCCCGGTACGCCTACGTCAGTGGTCGGGTCCGGAGCGGTCTCCATCTCGAAGCTCATGCCAAACTCTTCGCAGGCAGCCTTCATGATAGCAACACGGCGGCTCATGGTTTCATAGGACATGTGACGCGGGAAGGAAATATGTACGAAGGTATCGCAGCCCAGCTCATGAGCGGTACGGATGATCAGATATCCGCGGGCAACGAAGTCATTGTTGCAGACCAGGTCAGCAGCGCTGCCGATCTCGGGAAGGTCCTCGTGGGACTCACCTGCGATGCAGAGGATGTCCGGGCGTTTTTCCTTGATCTGGCGGAATGCCTCAGTGGTTCCCGGGATAGCCTGGTTCACGATGATGGCCTTCATGTCAGGATCATCGGAGAGGTTTACGATCGTCTGGATGGTGGTCTCAAGCTCTTCCGTGAAGTTGTCCGGATAGATGGCCAGAGTTACTCTGTCCTCGCCGTACATTGCCTGGAACGCTTCTGCGCCTCTGCGGTCATCCTCAGACTGGGAGACGGAACCGGTTACGATACCGATATGATAGTCGCCCTCGACTGCGGCCTGCTCTTCATCTCCGCCTGCTGCTTCCGTAACAGCCTCTTCATCGATATCACCGATATCGATATCAGCGCCGAAGGAAACTGCTGCCATGGAGACTGTCATGGTCAGAGCCATGAGAGAAGCAATGAGTTTCTTCATCATAGTTTTTTCTCCTTTTTTCTTAATGAATAAAACTTGGTTATACAAAAACAGAGTTATTTTACACCTGATTCTTTAGTGCGTCAAATATATGATACGAAATGAGGACTGCCAACAGATGACAAAAGATAAAGATTGCCCGGCTGTATACTGTCCCCTATAATTGACTTGTATATTTATCAATGATCTGATAAGCGGACAGTGCAGGTCGTCCTGCGGATTATGGAAATTATGAAGAAACAAAGCCTGAACGCCGGACAGTTCCCCTGGAAGGCATTTCTCCTCCAGCTGGTGGCCATCGCCCTGCCGGTGGCCCTGCAGAATGTTCTGACGACCACTGCAGGCATGGTGGATACCATCATGCTCGCTTCCCGCGGAGAACTCACGGTCGGCGCGGTCGGACTCTGCGGACAGTATTCCAGCCTGATGCTCAACGCATACTGGGGATTCGTGGGCGGCGGAATGCTGTTCTTCTCACAGTACTTCGGCGCAAAAGACAACGAAGGCATATGCCATGCCTTCGGAATCGTTCTGATATGTATGTCATGCGTGGGCTGTCTGTTCGGCTCTCTCGCGGTATTCACGCCGCAGCTTATCATGGGACTGTATACTGACAAGACAGCCATACAGGAGATCGGGATACGCTATCTCCGCATCGCAGGTTTTGCCTATCCTCTGCAGACGATCGCCCAGGCCCAGTGCGCTCTGCTCCGGTCCACGGAGCGGGTCCGCATACCGCTGCTCGCATCCATCGCGGCGCTGCTGACAAATTTCATCTGCAATTTCACCCTGATCTACGGCCGCTTCGGTTTCCCCATGCTGGCTGAACGCGGTGCAGCCATCGGTACTCTTGCGGCCGGCATCGTCAATGTACTGCTGATCCTGGTTCTTGCAGTGCGGAGCGGCGAGCCGTACCTGCTTCGCTTCCGTGAACATTTCCGGTTCGGGAGGCACCTTGTCTCCGAATTCTTCCGGAAATGCTGGCCGATCCTCTTCAATGAAGTCCTGATCGGCATCTGCGGGATGGTGATCAACGTCGTCATCGGGCGTCAGTCGGAGCAGGCCATCGTTGCGACAGCGGTATTCCGTACGCTCGAAGGCTTTGTGCTCGCATTCTTCTCCGGTTTTACCAGTGCGGCCAGCGTCCTGGTCGGAACCTGCGTCGGCGCGGGCGATCATGAGACCGGATACCAACGAGCGCTGCGCCTGGTACGGCTTGTTCCCGCCACAGTTTTCTGCGTGGTCATGATCCTGCTCGGACTCCGGAATCCGATCCTGCACTCCATGGGACTTCGCGCCGGCTCTTACAGCCTCGGTATTCACATGCTGATGATCTATGCAGTCATGGGTTCCGTCCGCATGACCAACTGGATCCAGAACGATACCTTCCGCGCTGCCGGGGACCCGGTATTCGGCACCGTGCGCGAGATCGCATTTGCCTACGCCATGGTCATCCCCGCCATGCTCATATCCGGCATATGGCTGAAGCTGCCGTTCCTGATCGTATTCCTGTGCTCCTACATCGATGAGCCGATCCGGCTGGTCATGATGCTCCGCCACCTGATCAGCGGCAGATGGATCAAGCCGGTGACGGCAGAGGGTCTTGCAACGATCGGCGACTTCCGGAAAGCGCACCGTATCTGACCGCCCGGGCAGTATCCGCGTTCGCCGGACTGCTGCTCATCGGCCGCTGTCCGTTTTCTGCCGAACATCAGCTGCTACTCGTTCACCGTCAGATCTTCCAGTGCTTCTTCCTGCACCCACACGGACACACTTCGTTCCCCGACGGAGAACTCCCCGAAGCCTTCTTCATCGATCACGACAGGTTCCTCAGAACTGCCGAGCGCATCATAGAAAGACGTGCCGGAAAATGCAGTCCCCATCTCCATACGGCAGCTGCCGCTCTCCGCATTGCTCAGAACGACCGCGATCCCGGAGCCGGTATGTTCCTTATCACCCCGCCGTACCCATCCGACGATATGCTCATTGTCGAAACAGTCCTGCTGCTCCCCGTACGCATAGGAATGACGCAGTTTGATCAGTTTCCCGAGGTTCGGAACCAAGGGACGGTTGTGCGCCGGATTCCCGTAATAATCCGCATAAAATACACAGGGAACCCCTTCCTGCCGGAGAAGTATGACCGCATAGGCAAGCGGCTTGAACCAGTCAGCCACGAAGGACTGAAGGCTCTGCCCCAGCTGTGTATCATGGTTGTCGACGAATGTGACCGCGTTCTCCGGGCGTTCGGAAACCAGCGTTCCGGAGAGGAGCTGCCGCATGTCATAATCTCCGCCTGCCTCCGCGGCATGGAAGAAGTTGAAATGCAGCGCAACGTCGAACAGGGACATGGCATTGTCCACCGAATCCAGATAATACAGAAGACGCCCCAGGTCTCCGCTCCAGTATTCCCCGACCGCGGGATAATCCTTATGCGTTTCCTTCCGGATATCGGAGAGAAAGTCCCGGTAAAACGGGAAACTGATGTGCTTGACTGCATCCAGCCTCAGCCCGTCGACATCGGTCTCCTTCAGGTACCATTTGAGCCATTTCTTCAGTTCCCCGACAACTTCCGGATTGTCCATGTCGACATTCATGCCCATCAGGTAATCGAAATTGCCGAACTCCGGATCTGTATCCGGATCCCAGTTTTTACCGGTAAACCGGTATATCTTCCCCTTCTCTTTCGAGATCTCATCCCAATCTGTTCCGGTAAAATGCGTGTGATCCCACACAAATCTGCTGTATTTCCCCTTTCTTCCGGGGTAGGCAAACTTTGACCAGACCCGCACGACCTGTTCATCGCCGATCTGCTCATACCGGTTTTCGGGAGAGACGGGAACCGCTTTCACATCCTCCTCTTCTTCACCGCCCATCCGGTGGTTCAGAACGATATCCGCATAAACGCGGATCCCTTCCTCATGAAATGCCTTGACAGCTTCTATATATTCTTCCTTCGTACCGTACTTCGTACGAACGGTTCCCTTCTGATCAAATTCACCGAGGTCATAGAGATCATAGACTCCGTAACCAACGTCTTCCTGCGAAGTTCCCTTATATGCAGGCGGAAGCCAGATATCCGTGATGCCGAGACCGGCAAGATTCGGCGCTTTAGCGGCACATCTCTTCCACCAGAAACCGTCGTTCGGAAGATACCATTCAAAATACTGCATCATGGTCTTATTCGATGCCATTGTATCGCCTCTTTTCCTTAATGCTAAATAAACCTCCTGAAAGTTTTCTGCCTGTTTTAGCACAATGCTCGGATGATGTCAAACCTGAAGGGGATCCGAAGTATGTTTCCCGGGGCTTCCAAAACACGTTATTCGGGGTTTCCAAAACATATTTCTGCTCATTTCAATATAAAAAACCGCACGCCATAGGGAACATATCAAGGTTCCCCGCGGCATGCAGCTTCTGCAGTTTTTATTCAGTTTCCATTCGGGCCCGGACATGCATATCTGTTTTCCGGGACAAGGATCTGTTCAGTCTGCCGATCCAAGCGATTCCTCCGGAAGCATGGCGAAATATGTTTCATGCGCTTTCCGGTATGCTTTGTTGTAGGCTTCATCTTCGCCTGCACGGAGCGTCTCAAAGTAATTGTGCTCTTTCGCCGCCAGCTCCGGCCTGACGCGCTTCACCGTCGCCTCACCGATATTGGTACAGGCACTCGCAATGTGATCACATGCAGAGAGCAGGTTCATGAAGTTCGCATCCGCATAGAGATTGCATTTGCCGCTTCCCATACGGTTCAGATGGTTGACCTTGAACAGGGAGATCAGTTCGTCCGCCACTTCTTCCAGTGGTTCGATCTGGTACGCAGATGCGATGTTCAGGCTCCGGAACGCCTGATCCGTATAGTCAAGCATGCTGGAGATCAGGCCGAACAGCACCTTCATTTCTTCCTGTGCGATATCGGAGAACTTCATGTCCCGGTCAGCGAGTTCTTTCGCTGCCTTCGCGATATGGGCCGCCTCGTCGCCAATCCTCTCGAATTCCGTCACAACCCTGTAATACTGGTCGAGCGCGGCGATATGATATTCTTCCCTGAGGTGCGGAAGCAGCTGCACGATGTACTGGCTCGCATGATCGGTCATAAGATCGATACTTGCTTCTTCCGCATCGACCTCGGCTGCTTTACTGCCATCAAAGTCATCCAGAAGCGTGATCGCACGGCTGACATTAGCCCGGGCTGCCCCGAACTGCGTGAGCAGAAGGTCATAGCAGCTCCTGAGGGCGATGGCCGGAGTAGCGAAGAAGGCCGGGTTCAGTCCGTCCAGCTTCTCCTTGTACTTATTCTCGGGAACAGGATCATCCTTCACAATCCTGCGGCTCAGCCTCTCATATGTATTGAGAAGCGGGAAGAGCGACAGGGCGCAGCCAAGGTTAAAGATCGTGTTCGTATTGGCAATCATGCCGGAATTCACGGTCTTGTCCCAGAGTGCGTTGAGCAGGCCGAGCCGGTGGATAATGGCCACAACCGTGAACACCAGGACCGTCTTACTGAGATTGAACAGGATGTTCACGATGCCGACACGTCTCGCATCCACCTTGGCGCCGATTGAACATACGATGGCTGTCGTAACGCAGTCACCCAGATAGATACCGATGATCACAGGGTATACGGCCTTGAACGTCAGGAACCCCGACGAGGAGAAAGCCTGCAGGATACCGATCGTCGCGCTGGAACTCTGCAGGATGAATGCAACGGCGGCGCCGGTCACATATCCGAGGATCGGGTTTCCGCCGAGTCCGGACAAAAGCTTCTCGAAAACACCTGACTCCGTAAGGTTGCTCACGGCACCGGTCATGTTCAGAAGTCCCGAGAACAGGACACCGAACCCGATCGCGATGTTTCCGATCGCGCGTGAATTCTTGAAGTTCGTCCCCATGATGATGACAATGCCTATGATCAGGGCGATCGGGGCAAGTGACGACGGCTTGAAGATCTGCAGCCACGATCCCCCGGAAGCATCCATATCAAGAAGACGGATGATCTGACCGGTGACGGTCGTACCGACGTTGGCGCCGATGATGATGCCAAGCGACTGATGAAGTGTAAGAATCCCTGCAG
>CADCOU010000091.1 GCA_902803155.1 uncultured Lachnospiraceae bacterium
CGGATTATACCGAAGTCACGGAGCCGGACGGGAGTGTAGAGATGGGAGACCCCTCGGAAGAGCTGACGCCTGATCCCGTGTCCCCGGAAGATCCGGCACCAGGCTTTGAGGCGGATAATGCGGCAGCAGCTGACTCTGCAGCCTCCGAAGCGGCAGCGGAAGATATCGCCGGACAGGCAGTTCCTCCACAGGACCGTCCGCATGATTTCGACGTTGAGGAACCGAAATTTGACACGCAGACCGGAGAGCGTCTGGACAGGCCGAAGAAGAAGTATCCCGGGATCATCCTCACGTTTGTGGTGACCGCGATGGCGATCGGCGCTTTTGTGTATGCGGTACTTCCGGGCAGACTGCCCTCCTCGAATGTGAATGAGCAGGAAGACGCTGATACAGTAGAGACCGAGACCCTGCTTGCGATCGCCTCCCAGGAGACGGAAGAGGCTGTCAGCCTTTCTCCTGCGGTTTTGGAAGATACTGAAGCGGAAGAAACAGAGCCGGAGAGCGTGATCATGGCTGTCCCTGCAGAAGAGACGGAAGCAGAAGAGACAGAACCGGAGAGCGTGATTATGGCTGTTTCTGCAGCAGAGACAGAATCGGAGATCGCGGACGAAACCGAAGCCGAGACCGAAGCTGAAACTGAGACGGAAGGCGCAGCGGACAAGGCTCCCGGTGAGAAGCCGGAGTTCAAGACGGAAGGCGTGATCCTGAGCGCTTCTCTGGATGTATCGGACATGGTCGAGGAAGTGATGCCGGGTATCGTGTCGATTACCTGTACCAATATCAAGACTGTACGGGATTTTTTCTACGGGATCCAGCAGATCCGGGAGACCGGGGCGGGCTCGGGCATCATCGTGGATGAGGACGAGGACACATATTATATCCTGACCGATGCATGGATCGTCAGCGGGGCGGACGAAGTGACCGTGGGGTTCTCTGTTTCGAAGGATGCGACAAAGGAACTCTCTGACGAGGATACCCTGGCGCAGGCGGAAGTGATCGGGATGGACAAGGATACGGAACTGGCCATGCTCGCGGTTAAGAAGGATTCTGTCAACGAAGTCGTGCAGGGCCAGGTCAAACCCTCCGTACTCGGCGATTCCGATGTGATCCGGGTCGGCGAACGCGCGATCGCGATCGGCAATGCGATGGGATACGGCCTCTCGGTGACAGAGGGCATCATCAGCGCCCTGAACCGCCAGATGCAGACCGGGGCAGGCGTGCAGTCTTTCATCCAGACCGATGCGTCGATCAATTACGGAAACTACGGCGGCGCGCTCATGAATGCAGCCGGCGAGGTGATCGGGATCAATTCCGGTAAGATCTCCAGGGATTCCGGAGAAGGCATGGGCTACGCATTTCCCATTAATTCGGCGAAGGAAGCAATCTCTGAGATGATCGGAAGAAGCAGCTTTGCGGCAGAGGAGACAGAGGCCGATACAGAAACTGCGGCAGAGGAAGAAGAGACGGAAAAGTCATCCGGCAAGGTGATGCTCCAGGTGGCAGAGGAGGAGACCGAAGAGACTCCGGAGAAACAGACTGAGGAGATCAAAGAAACGGAAATCGCAGCAGAGGAACCTGAGACACAGGCTGAAGAACCTGAAACACGGGCAGAGGAAAAAGAGACACAGGCTGAGAAACCAGCTTCAGGATCTTCTGAAGGAGGCATGCTCGGCGTCAGTGTCGCGGATGTTTCCGACGAGTACAGTATCATCTACCGTATCCCCAAGGGGGCTTATATCGCAGAAGTCGTAGACGGTTCCGGAGCCATGAACGCTGGTCTCCGCAAGGATGATGTAATCATCCGTATAAATGATACAGATATTACGGGAGTCGCCGACCTGAAGGATGCACTGTCTTCCACGAAACCCGGGGACAAGGTGAAAGTCACTTATGTACGCCCGGACAGCAGCGGGTCCTATGACGAAGACAGACCCTCTTCCGCAACGGTGACGCTGCAGTAAAGGAACGATATGTCAGAAGATAAAAAAGAACTCCTGTCCTGCTTCATGTGTCACCGGACAGAGGAACAGGCGGGAAAACTGATAAAGCTTCCGGGCGGGATCACAGTGTGTCAGGACTGTATGCAGAAGTCATTTGACGCCATGGACAATCCGGAAGTGCGCAGTATGCTGAACCTCCAGAATTTTACCAATCTGCAGAACTTCCCGGATATGGGGATGTTCCGTATGGGAAGCAGCGGCACAGACGCGGAGAAGAAGCAGGAAAAGGATTCCGGGAAGAGAGATCAGGAGGAAGAGAAGCCGAAGGCAATGTTCGACATCAATTCCCTTCCTGCTCCGCACAGGATCAAGTCGGCTCTGGACGATTATGTGATCGGTCAGGAATACGCGAAAAAAGTGATATCAGTGGCGGTTTACAACCACTATAAGCGCGTCAGGACCAACACGAATTCTCTGGATGAGATCGAGATCGAAAAGTCCAACATGCTGATGATCGGCCCG
>CADCOU010000092.1 GCA_902803155.1 uncultured Lachnospiraceae bacterium
ATCCAGGACCGCCTTCGGATTCCCGGCAGGTTTCCTCGCAGACGGGCTGGAATACAGGATCGGCATCACGTTGTCCGTCAGCGTGTAACGGCCGACACTGTCACAGTACCATCCCTTATAGGTCGTGATCTCACCCAGCTTCTCTTCCTTGAATGCCTTCGCATACTGCAGGCCTTCGTCGTAGCGTTTCATATGGCCGATCTGCAGGAACAGTTTTTTCTCCCCCGCGATGTCCCTTACCTCTTCGCATTCTTTTGTGGATACGCCCATCGGTTTTTCCACAAAGACATGTTTTCCCGCCAGAAGCGCCTGCTTTGCACACGGCATGTGGAACTGGTCGCCAACTCCGATCACAACAGCTTCCACTGCCGGATCGGCCAGCATATCATCGAAAGACGCGTATACGCTGTCCGGCCGGTAGACATCGGCCATCCGGCTGCGCAGTTCTTCCGATACATCGCAGATTGCCTGCAGATGCGCATTTTTTGCTTTCGACACCCCGATCAGATGCCCTGCCTGCGAGATCACGCCGCATCCGAGTATTCCAATGCGGAGACATCTCTCTTCTTTTTTTACATTTTTCTGCATCCCGTCTTTTCTCCTGCATATTTGTTTGCATCCCGGTCCGTTCGCCGTCCGTTTATTTCCAGAAACTCAGCTGTTCCTCATCCAGACCTATCTCTCCCGCCAGGAATGCCGGATTCTTTCCGGCCTTTTTCTGTCGCTCATAATCATTCAGTGCCTTTCCCGCGATCCCGAACAGCAGGAAGCAGCAGGGCAGATTGATCAGCGTCATCAGTCCCATTGTGATATCCGCCGCCGCCCAGGCCGCGTCCATGGGAAGGATCGCTCCCACGAAGATCGTCAGTATGCAGATGACGTAGAACGCCTTCATAAACCAGTCGGCCGGCCGTTTTTTCCCGTTCAGGTATATCAGCGCGTTGTCCACATAGTACAGGTTTCCAAGCAGAGTGGTGAACGCGAACAGGATCATTGCCAGAGTGATGAAGACCGGTCCCATCGAACCGAATACCGTGGAAAGAGCGTTCTGAACATACGGCGTCCCACTGACTTCGGACGATGCCTCCACGCCGGAACTCAGGCACATCAGAGCAGTTGCGGTACAGAGCAGCATCGTATCGATATATACAGAGACAGTCTGAACCAGCCCCTGTTTCACCGGATGTGAGACCATGGCTGACGCCGATGCATTTGGCGCGGAACCGACACCGGCCTCATTGGAATACAGACCGCGCTTGATGCCATAGATCATGCAGGAGCCGGAGATCCCGCCGAAGATCGCCCTGAAATCAAATGCGTCCCGGAAAATCCGGGCAAACATGCCTGGTATATTGGGAAGATGGATCAGGATGACAATCAGAGACAGGGCAACATAGAACAGCCCCATGAATGGCACTACCACTTCCGTCAGCCGGACGATCTTCTTTCCTCCGCCCATCAGACACCAGCCGACCAGCAGCGCAAGGACCGCTCCGATGATCAGCGGCGTGGTATTCTTGCTGTAGAATCCGTAAGCGCCGAAAGCAGACTGAAGATTGTAGGAGCACAGCAGGTTAAACCCGAATGCGTAGGTCGCGATCAGAAACACGCAGAACACGGCTGCAAGGAGTGGAGAATGCAATGCCTGCTCTATATAATATGCCGGCCCTCCGTAGCATCCGCCGTCTTTCTCTTTCCGCTTATAGATCTGTGCAAGGGTGCTTTCCACAAAAGCGGAAGCCGCCCCGATGATACACATGAACCACATCCAGAACACTGCTCCCGGCCCGCCCAGGCAGATCGCCGTAGACACGCCGACGATATTTCCCGTGCCGACCCTTGAAGCCGTAGAGACCATCAGTGCCTGGAAAGAAGATACATGCTGCCGGTCCGACGGTTTCTCCATGATCAGGCGGCAGGCTTCGCGCAGCATCCTGACCTGCACAAACCTGGTACGGATGGTAAAATACAGCCCGGCAGCTGCCATGATAATGACCAGAACCGGGAAATACATAACATCGTCTATCGCAGTCAACACACGTATCATATTGTGCTCCTCCCGGGACTCTTATCCGGACTCGTTTCCGGGTCCTTTTCCGCCCTCTTATCCGTTCTGCCAGGTCAAAAAAGCTGTCAGGCCGCAGCGTGGTTTCCGCAGTTGTATTCTCCCAGATTATATCATCAGGGCGGATGCCCCCGCAATGCGTGAGCATCCGCCCTTTATGAACTCATCCGTTTTTAAATATCCGGTATCTCCTTTCCTGTATGCACTGCATGTTCCCTTCCCGGTCAGTTCTGATCCGCTTTTTCAAGTTTGCGACCGGTCAGGCAGTTTTACTCTGCCCCGTTTCCGATCCTTCCAAGCAGATAGATGAACTCTTCGCGGAACTCATCCCCTCCCGTCAGTTCTCTGAGACGGCTGCGGATCTCGGCATAATCGCTGTCTCCTGCAAACTCGCTTCCGCGAAGGAGCATCCCGGCCTGGGCGACTCCCCCCGCCCAGCTCATGTTATCGGACATCTCATCCAGCTCTGCAGACTTGTCAACCACCAGTTCCTGCAGCCTGCTCTCCTCCGCGTCCGGATCCTTATAACGGATGCTTACGGTGAAGTATTCATCCTCAAGGGATTCCTCTCCGTCCTTTTTTTCATCCGGCTCCATGCCGGCTGCCGGGGACGTGTTTTCCTTCTCTGTGTCTTCCGCGGCTTCTGCGCCGTCGGCAGTATATACGAATTCGGAATCTTCTGTCTGCGTATATTTGCTCTGCGCACTGCGGATCTCAAAGTCGCTGTCCGCCATGACCAGCTCATAGAGCGCGGTCACCTGCTGCCCTGCTCCAACTTCGCCGCCGTCTTTGGTATCGTCTTCAAAATCTTCTGCATCCATCTGCCGGTTCTCGTATCCGATCTGGCGGTAGCCTTTTACCTGCGCCGGGTTGAAATCGATCTGGATCTTCGCGTCCTTTGCAACGGTATTCAGGGTTCCCTTGAGCGCTCCGCCCATCACCCTGCGGGCTTCCATATCACTGTCGATAAAACTGTAATTCCCGTTGCCCTTGTCTGCCAGCTCTTCCGCAAGCGAATCTTTGTAATTGCCGGATCCGAAGCCCAGGATCGACAGGAAGATCTTTCCTTCTGCCTTTTCCTGCACCAGCTTCACCAGTTCGGAATCATCCGTCTGTCCCAGATTGAAATCGCCGTCCGTCAGGAGGAGCACCCTGTTATTTGCACCTTCTGTAAATGATTCCTGCGCCAGGTCGTACGCCGTCCTCAGTCCGGTCTCCCCGTAGGTCCCTCCGTCTGCCACAAGGGAATCGAGCGCCTCTATGATCTCCTCCTTGCCTTCTGTTGTGCATTTCACGCCGTCCAGCAGGATCTCGCTGCTGCCTGCATATGTCACGAGAGAGATCGTGTCGTGCTGATCCAGATCTTTCAGGAGCATCTTCAGGGTTTTTACTGCCAGAGGCAGTTTGTTTTCGTCATACATGGATCCGGAAGTATCCACCAGAAGTACCAGGTTCTGATCGGGGATATCTTCCTCCGGGATATCTCTTGCCTGCAGTCCGACCAGAAGCAGTTTTGTGTCCGGGTTCCACGGACACGGCGCGATCTGGGCGGTGATGGAGAATGTGTCATCCCCTTCCGGCTTTTCATATTCATAGTTGAAATAATTGATCATTTCTTCGATCCGGACCGCATCCTCCGGCATCCATTCCATCGTGTCGTCCAGGATATTTCTGCGGAGCAGCGTGTAGGAGGCGGTATCCACGTCCATCCCGAAGGTTGAGAACGGATACTGTTTCACGGTACGGAAACCCGTCTCCTCCACGGTGTTATACTCTTCCGTATTCCAGTTAAGGACAGTCGGTTCCACCCAGTATGATAATGCGCCGTCCGATTCCGCCGCCTCCATCATCATAGTGGCTCCGGTATCCATTGCGGTATTTTTTGCCTCTGCATCAAACAGTTCTTCCACCAGGTTCCAGATGATCTCGGTCTCGGATTCAGTCTCTTCCGTCTCTGTCTCCGATCCGTTTCTTCCCGCACGGATCTGTGCGCTGACTGACGCGCCGTACACGGACGCCAGACCGATGAACCCCGCCATGGCTGCTGCCGTGATTCCCATTGCAATCTTTCTGTTCTTCATAATTGATATCCTCCTCTTTTTCATTATCCGTTTTTCGGGCTGAATCATATGCTTTATCCTCTGTTTTTCTGCCCCTCTGTCCTTATGGACGGAAATGAAAACTGCCTGGTCACATTCCGGGTCACATTTTTTGTTTTTTCTTTTCAGATTTTTCGGAGTTTTTTCTGTTATGATAGTATATGAATATGATTCGGAACATCGAAAAACAGAAAGGATCCGGCAATGAAAACAGAAAGAATACCGGTTATCCTGATGTGCGCCTTGCTGTTGGCAAACACTGTGTCTGCGGCAGAGGTTCCTGCGGGATTTCCAACAATTGAGAATATATTTGCGGATGAAGGCAAAGAAACTGAGACGGAACCGGCAGATGCGGCGACTGCCTCTGAGGCTGCAGGAAAAACGGTAACGGCGGAAGGTGACGGTTTCGCATCACCTGATGAAGCCGTCAGCGCTTACGTGGAAGCGATGAATGCAGGCGACGTAAACGCTATGGTATCGACTTTTGCGGTGGAAACCTACATCGATCATCTGGATGCCGCGGCTTCTGTTGAACGCATGAGGTCCATTTCACTGGCTAATTATTCTTCCGTACCGGTCATCGGCTCATTTAGCCGCGGTCTTCTGATCGAGCGGCGCCGCAATGAGATCACACATCTGATCTACACTGCCTATCTTCTCTATGCCACCATGGGTACGGACTATGAATCGATCGGGACCGGAGCAACAGAACCTGTAACGGATGATGCTTCCATCAGCAGCTATCTGTCTGTCATGGAATCCGCCCTGCCGGAGAGCTGGGTGGGACACATCCGTATCACAAAAGTCTGCGGCCCGGACGACCCGCTTGTATCGAAATATGTACCGGAAGCTTTCGGATCGGAGAATACTCAGAAGAACATGGACAAACAGCTCGCTGTGTGCGGCGGAGAGGAGTACGCTGAACGCGCAGCTGTTTTGGATGTAAACGGCACCATGGGGATACAGTTCATGGAGTGTATCCGCTACGGAGATAAATGGTATAACTGGAGAACCAACAGCACCATCGCGATTCTTCTGAACCTGAACTACTCGTGTAACGGGCTTGCTGTAGGGGACCTGGGAATCGGGATAGAATAATTCCGCACAGTTAAGACCGGCTGTTGTTCTGAAGCCGGATTATCCTGGAGAGTGTTCTGCTTATGGAAATTGAAAGAAAATGGATGGTAAACGGATGGCCGGAAGAGGTTCTGGAAGAGCTCTCGCCTGCGCTTCTGTATACGGAGGTTCAGGAGCAGGGTTATCTGCATGCGAGTGTTCCCATAGTCCGGATCCGCAGGGAGGAGCGGGTGGAGAGCCCGGCCTGCTGCGCGCTTCCTTCCGTACAGTATGTTCTTTGCTTCAAATCAGCCGGACTGCTTGCAAGGGAAGAGATCGAACTGGAGATCCCGGAAGACAAATATCTGGAGCTGAAGGATATGATCGGCAAGCCGCTGGTTGAAAAGATCCGCCGGGCATATGCACTGCCGGACGGGAAGATCCTGGAGGTCAATCTGGTGGACCGGCAGCTCCCTTCCCGTTTCATGTATGCTGAAGTGGAATACGACAGTATTGAAAGCGCCAACAGCTGGGATCCGGTCTCTGTCGGTCTGGGTGATTATCTGAAGAATGACGTCACCGGGCTTCCCGGTCAGAGCATGTCTGCTTACTGGCTCCAGACACGCATGAAATAATTCCTGAACAGATCCGTATTTCCCGGGAACATTTTTTGTCTAATGAAAAGGAGGATCAAGTCATGGGTACTCTTCTTATCAGAAATCCGGACGCAGTCGTAACCTGCGATGCGGCGGATTCCATGCTGCAGCATGTTGATATTCTCTGCGAGAACGGTCTGATCCGGCAGATCGGTCCGAATCTGGACGCAGCTGCTGACCGGACGATCGATGCATCCGGCATGGTTGCCTACCCCGGTCTCGTCAATGCGCACCATCATCTGTATCAGGTCTTCTCCCGGAATCTGCCGGAAGTGCAGAACCTGGAGCTCTTTGACTGGTTGGTCGCGCTCTATGAGGTATGGAAAAACCTGACGGAAGAAACGGAATACCTGGCTTCCCTGACAGCGATGGGCGAACTGGTTAAAAACGGCTGCACAACAATCTTCGACCATCATTATGTCTTCCCCGCAAACGGAGGCGACCTGCTCGAAGCACAGTGGCAGGCCGCACAGGAACTCGGCGTCCGCATGCATTTCTCCAGAGGAAGCATGGACCGCTCGAAGAAGGACGGCGGACTCCCGCCCGACAGCGTCGTGCAGAGCGTGGACGAAATCATGAAGGATTCGGTCCGCCTGATCGAGAAATATCAGGATACTTCTTTCGGATCCATGAAACGGATCGCGCTTGCGCCGTGTTCCCCGTTCTCGGTATCGGAAGACCTTCTGAGAGAAAGCGCCGTTCTTGCCCGGCAGTATCACGTACGTCTGCACACCCACCTGTGCGAGACGAAGGATGAAGAAAATTACACGCTTGAGAAGGTCGGCCTTCGCCCGCTTGCCTATATGGAGAAACTCGGCTGGGTCGGCGACGATGTCTGGTACGCCCACGGCATTCATTTCAACACGGAAGAACTGCAGCTTCTCGCCGAGACAGGTACTGGCGTCTGCCACTGCCCCATCTCGAACATGAAGCTGTCCTCCGGCATCGCCCGCATCCCGGAAATGCTGGAGATGGGGATCCCGGCCGGCCTCGGCGTTGACGGCAGCGCCAGCAACGACGGTTCCAACCTGCTTGAAGAGATCCGCGTCGCCTATCTGCTGCACCGCCTGAACTCTTCCGAAAAAGCGCCGTCCGGATATGACATCCTGAAGATGGCGACCATGGGCTCCGCGCGGCTTCTGGGACGGGAAAAAGAGATCGGCAGCCTCGAGACCGGAAAATGCGCAGACCTGTTCCTGGTCAGGGCAGACCGCCTGGAGCTGGTCGGTGCGATGTTCGATCCGAAGTCCGTGCTCGGAACCGTCGGCCTGAAAGGTGCTGTCGATTACACTATCGTAAACGGTGAGGTCACCGTTGAGGATGGTAAGCTCGCCCGCGTAGATGAAGAAAAGCTCGCATACGAAGCCGGTCAGCAGGTCAGGAAATATCTCAGCCGCTGAACACACAAAGACACAGGAAAGGTTCGTCAGACTATGGCAAAACTATACTTCCGCTACGGAACCATGGACAGTTCCAAAACAGCCAACGCCCTGATGGTGCGCTACAACTATCTTGAGAAAGGTCAGCATCCAGTGATCCTGAAGCCGAAGATCGAAAACCGGGACGGTGAAAAACTCATCCGTTCCCGCATCGGCATCAGTGCGGAATGCGAATTCGTGGAGGACCTTCTGGAAAAAGCAGAGAAGGAATGGTTCACCGGCCTGTCGGATGACTACAAGGAGATCGACTGCCTGATCGTCGATGAGGCGCAGTTCCTCTCCGCACAGCAGGTGGACTGTTTTGCCCGCATCGTGGACGATCTGAACGTTCCCGTGATCTGCTACGGGCTGCGCACTGATTTCACGGGACATCTGTTTGACGGCTCCAAACGTCTTTTCGAGATCGCAAACCGCCTGGAGGAAGTGCCGACCGTCTGCTGGTGCGGCAAAAAAGCGGTGTTTAATGCAAGGATCAAGGACGGAAAGATGGTCCGAACCGGGGAACAGATCATGATGGGCGGAAATGAATCCTACATCACTGTGTGCAGAAGGCATTTCGTTGCAAGGCAGCTGTTCCCGCCGCCATGGACGGACGGGGAACAGGCGTAAATCAGGAAGGGCCTGTATGACAGATCAGGCTACTGCAGAGTATATTCAGAAAGGAGCATCCCGACCCTGCAGAAAAGGGAACGGGAGAAGGTTGAACATATGAATCATATGGAAGAAGTGAAAAAGCTCAGAGCCATCGTAGAGCCGCATTATAACTGCGCACAGTCTCTGCTGGTTCCGTTTGCGGATGTGACAGGTATCACAAAGGAAAAAGCCATGGAGCTCGGCTTCCTGTTCGGAGGCGGCATGCATCACGGCTCCGTCTGCGGAACGCTTACCGCCGCCTACATGATCCTCGGAATGGCGGGATGCAGCAAGGAAGACGCCGCTGCGCTGCTTCGGACTTTCAAGGAAAAACACGGGGATGAGATGTGCCGCAATCTCCTGGCTGCCTCCGCAAAAGCAGGACTTGTCAAGAAGCAGCACTGCGACGGACTGGTCTTTGAGGTATGCGAATATCTGGATGATTTCTTTACTGCGCGGGAGTAATCATAAAAGTCTTTATTCATGTATCCTGGTGCCGTACCACCGCATATTCGTCGCCATTGCGGTAGTAGCGGCACTCTCTTGCGTCTGAGGCGTAGAACCTTGCCAGGTCATCCTCATCCAGATTCATCGTACAGACATAGTCATCATATTCTTCGTCATACGCCAGGTATGCGCAGGTATCACAGACAGCCATAGTATCAGCTCCATTTCTTCAGCAGCGCGGACATGTCCAGCCCGCCGTCATTTCCGTTCCTCCTGCTGCCCCGGTTCTCTCCGGTGTTTCCCCGATTACCGTTCTTTCGGTCACTGCGGTTCTCATTTCCGTTCCGGTTTCTTCCCGCATTCTGCCCGGACCGGGACGAATTACCTCTCCCCTCCCGCGCTCTGTCTTCCCGGTTTCTCTTACCGTCTTCTTTCTTCACGCTCTGCGGCGCAGCTTCCCCCAGCTTCATGGTCAGGGAGATCCGCTTGCGCTCCATGTCGACCGCCAGCACCTTGACCTCCACAATATCTCCGACTGAGACGACATCCAGCGGATGCTTTACAAACTTCGTATCACTCATCTGGGATACGTGAACCAGTCCGTCCTGATGTACGCCGATATCGACAAATGCACCGAAGTCGATCACATTGCGTACGGTTCCCTTCAGGATCATTCCGGGTTTCAGGTCTTCCATCGCAAGCACGTCCGAACGGAGAACGGGTTTGGGCATATCGCTTCTGGGATCGCGGCCCGGTTTCTCCAGCTCGGAAGCAATGTCGATCAGCGTCTCCGTACCGGTACCGAGTTCCTGCGCAGCCGCCTCCGCTTTCTTGCGGTCTTTCATCTGCGCGCTCAGACCGCTGATCTTTCCGGCTCTCACATCATCCGTACTGTAGCCGAGCTTTTCCAGCAGTTTCTCCGCCGCCTCGTAGGACTCCGGATGTACCCCTGTCATGTCGAGCGGGTTTTTTCCATCACGGATCCTGAGGAATCCTGCACACTGCTGGTATGCCTTCGGCCCCAGTCCGGCAACCTTCAGAAGCTGCCTCCTGTCGGCGAAGGAGCCGTTTTCATTTCTCCATTCCACGATCGAGCGCGCCGTCTTTTTCGTGATACCGGATACATATTCCAGAAGAGAATAGGACGCCGTATTCAGATCGACGCCAACCTGGTTGACACACGTTTCGACCACGCCTTCCAGCTTCTCTCCCAGCTTCTTCTGATCGCAGTCATGCTGATACTGGCCGACTCCGATGGACTTCGGATCGATCTTGACCAGCTCAGAGAGCGGATCCTGGAGGCGGCGTGCTATCGAAGCTGCGCTTCTCTGTCCCACATCAAATTCGGGAAACTCTTCCGTAGCCAGTTTGCTCGCTGAATAAACCGAAGCCCCTGCTTCATTGACGATCACATATTGTACTTTCTGTTTATCTGCCGGTTTTCGTGCTGTTGCGGAAGATCCTGCCGAAACTGCCGCACATTTTGCCCGTTCTGCATTCACCTCAGCCAGAATCTCCGCGATCACCTGCTCGGACTCGCGGGATGCAGTCCCGTTTCCGCAGGAGATCAGAGTGACATGGTACTTTGCGATCAGCCGTTTGATCGTCTGCTTTGCCGCTTCGATCTTCGCCGGGGTGGTCGGTGCGGTCGGATATACGACCGTGGTGTCCAGAACTTTCCCGGTGCTGTCCACGACCGCAATCTTACAGCCTGTCCGGAATGCCGGGTCCCACCCCAGGACAACCTGTCCGGCGATCGGCGGCTGCATCAGAAGCTGGCGCAGATTTTTGCCGAACACATCGATCGCCCCGTCCTCCGCCTTTTCCGTAAGTGCGTTGCGGAGTTCTCTCTCGATAGCCGGTGCGATCAGCCGTCTGTATGCATCCGCACAGGTATCCTTCAGTGCCTGCAGTGTATTGGCGCAGTCAGGGTTCTCCTCCCTGATGATTCGTCTCTCGATCGCTGCAATCATTTCATCTTCATCAACCCGCACTTCGATCCCCAGGACCTTTTCCTTCTCTCCGCGGTTCAGCGCAAGGATCCTGTGTCCGGGAATCTTTGATGCCGCTTCTTCATAATGGAAATACTGGGCATAGACCGATTCCGGCTGTTCCATATCCTTCTTCACTTCGGATACAATCACACCGGTCTCAAAAGTCCTGTCACGAATCACCGCACGGATATCCGCACTGTCGGAAATGATCTCCGCAATGATGTCTTCCGCCCCCTGCAGGGCAGCCTGCGCGTCATTCACATCTTTCTCCGGATCTATATAATCCGCAGCTCTTTCAACTGCCGGTATCTTCATTTCCTGCAGCAGGATCTCCTGCGCGAGAGGCTCCAGTCCTCTTTCCTTCGCAATGGTCGCCCTCGTTCGGCGTTTCGGACGATAGGGAAGATACAGATCTTCCAGGGCAGACTGTGTCGCCGCTTCCTCGATCTGTTTCTTCAGCTCCGGGGTCAGTTTTCCCTGCTCTTCAATGGAAGAAAGGATCACCCCGCGGCGCTCTTCCAGCGCTCTCAGATAGCGGAGACGCTCGTCCAGTGCTCGCAGCTGTTCGTCATCCAGTGTGCCGTGTGCTTCCTTTCGGTATCTTGCAATGAACGGGATCGTATTTCCCTCATCGATCAGTTTGATCACAGCCTCCACCTGCCAGGGCTGGATACCAAGTTCCGTTGCGATCGTCTGTGTGATATTCATCTTTTGAACGATTCCTTTCCTTCTCTGATTTCTAAAAATTTACCCCGATCATATCCCGGTAAAATCTGCCCGTCGGGGGTCTGTCAGGGATTCTGCCGGTATGCAGTGGGTGTTTTGCCATACATTTTTAAAAAACATCGGTTAAAATAACTGATGTCATTGAATCCGCAGGAATACGCCGTCTCTGATACAGACGCCTCCGTGTTCATGCGCAACTGTGCCGCGGCCTGCTCCAGACGATGCCGGATCAGATACCGGACCGGCGTAGTATGAAGTATATCATGGTACAGCCTCAGAAGCGAACTGACACTGATATTCGCGCTCTGTGCGATATCATTGAGCATAATCTGATCCCTGTAATGAGTTTCGATATACCGGAGTGTTTTCTTGACCCTGAGTTCATCCCGCTGCTCCTTTGACGCAAACGGATGCTCGGATCCGTCCTCTTCCGAATTCCTGACCAGATCCCGCACGATCAGACTTAGCGAAGACCGTACGGTCAGCGGGTAGTCTTCCTCTTCGAGCGCTCCTGCCTCCCAGGCTCTTTCCATACGGGAGAGGACATTCTTCTGCCAGGGTATCTCCAGTGTCAGTTTCAGAAACGGGAGGCTTTCATCCGCAAGCAGCGGAGAAACATAACGATTCCATATGATATCATCCTCTGATGCAATTATGTGAGGGTCAAAAATCATGACATGCTGTCTTCCCGCTTTTGTTTTTAATTCAGCAGAATGAAGAATGCCGCTGTTCGCAAAATAACCCTCTCCGGCCTTCATCCGGATCTCATGCCTGCCGATATACACCCTGGCTTCCCCGGACAGCATCACAGCCAGTTCCAGTTCATTATGCCAGTGCCAGGAGATGCTGATCCTCGCAAGATCATCATCAAAAAAAGCGATCGGGAAGTCCGGTGTTCCATAAGACAGCAATTCCTTTCCGGTCTCATCGGTCTTGTCCGTAGAATAAGTCAGTGCCATGTCCCCTCCAATATGACGATATTGTCTTATTGATAACCCGATTATATGTGATTTTATTCTATTTGCAAGTCACAATAAAGCAATATACTCCAATCAGATCAAATAAAGGAGTCGGTCGCATATGTTTCAGTTACTGCTGGTAATCATCTATATCTCATTTATCAGTCTCGGCCTGCCGGATTCGCTGCTCGGTTCTGCGTGGCCGTCGATCTACAGGGAACTGTCCCTGCCTGTTTCCTATGCCGGGATCATCTCCATGATCATCGCGCTGGGAACTGTAATCTCAAGTCTGCAAAGTGACCGTCTTACCAAAAAGCTGGGGACGGGAAAAGTGACGGCGATAAGCGTCGCGATGACTGCCGCGGCACTATTCGGTTTTTCTGTCAGCGGATCCTTTGCAGCTCTGTGCATCTGGGCCATCCCTTACGGCCTCGGTGCCGGGAGCGTAGACGCATCGCTCAACAACTATGTCGCGCTTCATTACAAAAGCAGGCATATGAGCTGGCTCCACTGTATGTGGGGCGTCGGGGCGGCTTCCGGACCTTATATCATGGGACATTTTCTGACAATGGGGATGGGATGGAATGCCGGATACCGGGCAATCGGAATCCTGCAGGTCATCCTGACAGCGATCCTTTTCCTGAGCCTCCCTCTATGGAAGACCCGGGCAGACGACAATGCCTGCAGCACGGACGCACGGGCAAAGAAGCCTCTGTCCCTGAAGGAGATCATATCGATCCGCGGAGTCAGGGAAGTAATGATATGCTTTTTCTGCTACTGTGCAGTGGAGCAGACAACAGGACTCTGGGCCAGCAGCTATCTTGCTCTGAATAAAGGAGTTTCTCCGGAAACAGCAGCCGGCTTCGCAAGCATGTTCTTTATCGGAATCACCGCAGGACGGGCAGTCTCCGGATTCCTCACAATAAAGCTGAATGATACGCAGATGATACGTCTGGGACTGGGGATCATCGGACTCGGCATCCTTACACTGATGCTTCCGCTCGGCCAGAATGCAGCTCTGGCCGGCCTGATCATTATCGGCCTCGGATGCGCTCCCGTGTATCCCAGTATCATCCATTCAACGCCGGCACATTTCGGAGCAGACAAATCACAGGCGATCATCGGCGTACAGATGGCAAGTGCATATATCGGAACCTGCACTATGCCTCCTCTGTTTGGTTTTCTCGCAGGTTTGACCGGCATCGGTCTGCTTCCGGTATACCTCCTGATCCTGCTGGTGCTGATGTCCGTCATGCATGAGCTCCTGAACAGAAAAACTTCCTGAATATGATAAGAAAAACTTCCTGAATATGATAAATGTGTCGACCTGCACGACGCTTCGTGATAGACTATAGAAAACTTCCGGCAACACCCCCGGGCTGCAGACGGCCCGGCTGCAGAAAAGGAGAATACTACTATGGCAAATAAATACGCAGGAACACAGACGGAAAAGAATCTGGAGACCGCATTCGCCGGCGAATCCCAGGCAAGAAATAAGTACACCTACTTTGCCTCCAAAGCAAAGAAGGAAGGCTTCGAGCAGATCGCCGCTCTCTTCCTGAAGACCGCGGACAATGAAAAGGAGCATGCAAAGCTCTGGTTTAAGGAGCTGGACGGGATCGGCACCACAGCGGAGAACCTCGCAGCTGCCGCTGCAGGTGAAAACTATGAATGGACTGACATGTATGATGGTTTCGCAAAGACCGCTGACGAAGAGGGGTTCCATGAACTCGCCGAGAAGTTCCGCGGCGTCGCTGCCATCGAGAAGGCACACGAAGAACGCTATCGTGCACTCCTGAAGAACGTGGAAATGCAGGAAGTCTTCGCAAAGAGCGAAGTCAAGGTCTGGGAATGCAGAAACTGCGGACACATCGTAGTCGGTACCAATGCTCCGGAGATCTGCCCGGTATGCGCGCATCCGCAGGCATACTTTGAGGTTCACGCTGAGAATTACTGATCGGTTGCACCGGCATCTGGCTGTGAGAACTCATCTCTTTTAAGCAGTAAAAAACCGCAGGATCGGAAATTGCTTTGTGCGATATCCCTATCCTGCGGTTTTCTGTCGGCAGTCTTTCACATGCCTGCGATTTTCAGTATTTCCGCTTCTTCTGCTGCCTGCTTCAGAAGCTTCCGATTACATCCTCTTCTGTGACCAGCACCTGCGGGCGGATGTCCTGCGCCTCCGCCGGTATCTGATCAAATACCTGAAAACTATAGGCCGCTGCCACAGTCGGATGATCCGGATGCTTTGCCAGATATCTGTCGTAGAATCCTCCGCCATAACCGATCCGGTGACGGTTGATATCAAACGCCACTCCCGGCATGATAATCAGGGCATTCTCTGCCGCATCCAGACAGTCACATTTCTGAGGATCGGGTTCCATGATGTGCATGGTTCCTTCCTGAAGATCCTCAAAAGAACGGATTCGGAAAAACCGCATCTCCCTGGAGATCGTGTTTATCCTACAGTCTTCCGTCCCCTTCCCTGATGTACTGTCCTTATATCCCGGTGTGCTGTTTGCGATTTCTGACATAACGATCTTCGGGACAGCAACAGTCTTCCCGTCTTCCCAGCACCCGCAGATGAAATCTCTCATCTTTACTTCACCGGGAAGATCCATGTAGGCAAAGACAATGTCAGCCTTCCGGTATTGCGGCAGGTTTCGAATCCTGCCAATGATTATCCGGCTCATCTCTTCAAGCTGAGCATCGGAATATCCTCTTTTCCGTTCTTTCACCAGGCGGCGGATGTCATTCTTTTCCATTTTTCGCATCCGATCCGGAATACCGGTTCTTTCAGTCAGATAACAAGCCTTTATGCTTCTGTCAAAGCAGCTCCGCCTTAAGCAGAGGGATTCCCGC
>CADCOU010000093.1 GCA_902803155.1 uncultured Lachnospiraceae bacterium
TCCATGTACTGCTTCAGATAGAAGAATGTGACCGGAGCCGCGATCGCCGGAACGATCAGCGGGATGAAATTATCCTCCAGGTTCAGCCTCTGAACCAGCTTGATGAAACCAAGCGCGGTGACCTGCGTCTGGATCATCATGACGGCAAGAATGAAGGTGTACATAACTTTCTTCAGCTTGAAGTCATACGCGTGGATCGCGTAGGCTGTCATGGTCGAGAAGTAAACACACAGTATCGCGCTTCCTCCGGCGATCACGAAGCTGTTTAACATACCACGAACGATCGGCAGTGTTCCATGTACAAGGTTGCTCCAGTTCGCGAAAAAGTTCGTTCCCGGTACCGGTGAAAAACCGGATGAGATCTGGGAATTCGTGCGGGTTGCATTTACAAAGAGCACATAGAACCAGAACAGGCAGAGGATGGATATAAGGATCAGCACAACGTATGCGATGACTCTTCTGACACCAACCGGTATTCCTTTACTTTTTCTTCTCTCTTCCATCTGCCTCACCTCGCCTTCTCACTATTACCGGAGAACCTGAATACGATCAGGCTCAGGATACCGGTTACGATGAACAGGATCACGGACAGTGCGCCTGCCATACCGAAGTTCTTATTGAACAGATGCTTGTTCAGGTACATGATCAGCGTCATGGACGAACGCATCGGATCACCCGTACCGTTAGTCAGGATCTGCGGAACATCGAACATCTGCAGGCCGCCGATCAGGGATGTGATCATCACATAGACCAGGATCGGACGAAGCAGCGGAAGCGTTATCCGGAAAAAGACCTGTGTGGAGGTTGCCCCGTCCACTTCAGCTGACTCAAACAATGAAGTGTCAATTCCAAGCATGCCGGCCATAAGCAGGATCGTGGTATTACCGAACCACATCAGGAAGTTCATAAACGCAACCAGCGCCCTGGTACTCCATACATGGGAGAAGAACCTGTAGGGGGCCTTCAGGATCCCGATGTTGACCAGAATGGTGTTGATGGGTCCGCCGTCTGAGAACAGTGCAAAGAACAGCATAGCGAATGCGGATGCCATGATCAGGTTCGGCAGATAGATCACCGTCTTGAAGAATCTCTGTCCCTTCAGTCTGAGCATGGTATCTGAAAACCACGCGCCGAGAAGCAGAGAGATTACGATCTGCGGAACAAATCCCAGGATCCACATGATCATCGTGTTTTTAAGATAGACCCAGATATCGCCCTCGGAAAACAGTTTGGCGTAGTTCTGAAGTCCTGCAAAGTTCGGACCTATCTGCTTGAGTCCGGACATGAAGTTCTCATAGAAGCTGTTGTAGATCGTGGTACACAGTGGTATTAACTGAAAAATGATATAAACGACAATAAACGGGATCAGAAAGATGTATCCCCACTTATTGTAACTGACCGCTTTACGGTTATTTTTCACGGCAGGTTCTCCCTCCTAATTCCTTTCTGCAGTTCCCCGTCTTCCGGAACGTATCCCGGCAGGTTGAAGCCTGCAGTCATACGGCTGAAATGACAGTGCAGAGCGGATGACAGTGCGTAAAATGAGCCGTGCCGGCCTTCAGGTCGCCTTCAGGCAGGCACGGCTCAAACCGTTTCTTAACTATCTATTCAGCGTTATGAAAGATTACTCGATCGTCAGCTCCGGATACTTCTCGCTAACGCCCTTCTTGAAGAGGTCAAGTGCCTCGTCGAGGGAAGCGTTGCCATCGAAGTAGTTCTTCATAGCAGCCTGGAATTCTTCGGTGCAGCCCTGGTCATAGTCGCCCATGGTGCTTCTGTCGATCTTCTCAGCGCCTGCAAGGAACATGCCGAGCGGGTTCTGTCCGCCGAGTACTGCGAATGCATAAGCATCATCTTCTGCAGCTGCTTCCATAGCCGGCTTGTTGTTGACGAAGTCGCTGTCATCCTTAACGATGTCGGTCATGATGGTCTCATCCATGGTGAGCTTTCTCATGATGTCAGCAACCAGTTCCTTGTTGTCAGTTCCCTTTGCAGCAGCGATCCAGGTTCCGCCCCATGAGAAGCCCTGCGGTCCCTCAACAGCGCCCCAGCGGCCAAGGTTAGCAATGGAGCCTTCCTCGTCAGCATGCATGCAGAAGTTGATCAGCCAAGCCGGTCCAAAGTAGCAGAATACCTTTCCATCCGGGAAGAAGCCCTTTGCCCAGTCATCAGACCACAGATCGAAGGTGTCAGTGTAGCCAGCGTCAACGAGTGCCTTGGAATCATCAACCCACTTCATGATGTTGTCATCGATATTCAGCTTGCCATCGATAACCCACGGTGTGGTAGCATTGTCGGAGTATACACGATAGGTATCATTTACGGTGGAAACTACCTTGTAGCCCTTCGCATTCAGCTCTTCAGCGGTCTTGTTGAAGGTATCCCAGGAAGCAACCATGGTCTGAACCTGTTCCGGATCCTCAGTTCCCCATACGTCCATAGCAGCGTCACGGTTGTAGATCAGAACGCCCGGGCATCCCTGCCAGGACAGGCCGCGAAGATTGCCGTCAGCATCGGTTACGATATCCTTGGTGTACTGGAACTGGTTTGCCAGCTCTTCGTCTGTGATGCCAAGGTCAGCGATGGTCTCGGTTACGACCACATCACTGTTGACATACTTCTTAGCATAGTCTGCTTCCAGAAGGAACAGGTCTACCTTGTCGTCTGCAGCAGCTTCCTCGTTGCCGGGAAGGATGGAATCCAGATTGTTCTGATATGCATTGTCATCACTCGGGGTGATCGTCCAGACTACATCGACATCGCCGATCTTGCCATGAGTTGCGTCAACCTCTTCGTATCCCGGATAATGATCGGTAAGACGGCTCTTGAACTCTTCGTTCCAGCACTGAATGTTCAGGACCTTGCCTTCTTCTGCTGCTTCGTCTGCGACTACAGCATTCGGCAGGATCATTGCTCCGACCAGTGCAAGGCTGATCAGCCTCATCATACGTTTCTTCATGTTTTGCCTCCCTTTTGTTATGAATGACTTTGTGTGTTGTGTCCAGCGACTGTTTCGAAATCGCTAAAACGTTTTCGTGAGTCCAATATAATCCAGTTTCCAACTACTGTCAACTCGAAGGTTTTCACAAATTCGTAACACAGTTTTTGTTATAATTGCACAATTATGTATTTCCTCCTAAAAAAGGGGTTGACATTTTTCCAATGGCATTAATCTGACACATTCTGTGTTCGAAAACGTTTTCCTCCACAATATAAAGAGTAACAAATAAAGAAAACCTCCCACCCTTATTGTCCTGTGAAGGCAGTAAAACTGCCCTCACAGAACTTTGGGTGGGAGAATAATGGGGGCAGCCAGTGCTGCCCCCGAATAGCCTCTGAAATGGTTTTTCGCATCACCGCTTATGGAACAGTATAGAACTATTCGTCTGATATTTCAATATATTTTCTAACTATTTCTGGTTATTCCTTATAATTTGTGCATTATTGACAAGCAGCAGCCCTTATTGTTTGAAAAAGAGCCGGATCATTCCCGCCGATAATCCATTGCAGTTTCGAAAGGCTGCGCATAGAATGAAGACAGGCAATCCCTATTTCTATCAGGATATATTCTATGAAACAGCACCAGATCCGACATATCGACTTTGAAAACAGCAGCATCCTGAGCTGTATCCTGCAGAGCGCCCTTCCTCTGCTGGCCGCTCAGATCCTGAACCTTCTGTACAGTATCGTCGACCGTATCTATATCGCCAGGATCCCTTCTGTCGGGACCACCGCGATCGGTTCTGTCGGTCTCTGTTTTCCCATCATCATCCTTGTCACGGCATTTACCAACCTCTACGGAAGCGGCGGCTCCCCCCTGTTTTCCATCTCCTATGGGGAGGGGGATCACGTGCGGGCATCCAGGCTGCTCAATCTGTCCTTCCGCCTGGAGATACTGACTGCAGTCCTGCTGACCCTGTCGGGTGAGCTCTTCTGCACGCCGCTGCTTAAACTGTTCGGTGCTTCATCCGTGACACTTCCGTATGCGCAGAGCTACCTGAGGATCTACCTCCTCGGCAATCTGTTCTCCATGATCGCGACCGGCATGAATCCCTTCATTAATGCACAGGGATTTCCCGTGATCGGAATGATCACCGTCACGATCGGTGCCGTCTGCAATATCGTCCTGGATCCTCTCTTTATCTATGTGCTGGGTCTGGGTGTCCGCGGCGCCGCCGCTGCGACGGTTCTCTCCCAGGCACTCTCTGCCCTGTTCGTCCTGCGCTTTCTCACCGGAAAGACCGCACTGATGAAACTGACGCGCATGTCATGGCGCGAATTCTTCCGATACGAAAAAGAGATCCGCTCCATCATCAGCCTCGGGCTGTCTTCCTTTGTCATGCAGCTTACGAACAGTCTGGTCTCCGTCGCCTGCAACAGCGTCCTCGCCCGGACGGGCGGTGACCTCTATATCAGTATCATGGCGATCATATCATCGATCCGTCAGATCATGGATACGCCGATCTTCGCCATCTCGGACGGCACTTCACCCGTAGTCAGCTACAACTACGGCGCGCGGCATGCGGACCGGGTAAAGGAGGGGATCCGGATCCTGACCGTCCTCGGGTTTGCCTATACGATCGGCGCCTGGATCTTTATCGTCACGCAGACAGAACTTCTGATCTCTGTCTTTTCCTCTGACAA
Organism: uncultured Lachnospiraceae bacterium; assembly: GCA_902803155.1. Lineage (GTDB taxonomy): Bacteria > Bacillota > Clostridia > Lachnospirales > Lachnospiraceae > Porcincola. Next base: position 4,645 of record CADCOU010000093.1, read on the forward strand.
AAGTATCCTGAAGGACGCGGTTCCCGCCGTACATCTGTACTTTTCCGCGTTCGTATTTCAGACCTTCCAGTATGCGGGCCAGACCACATTCAAGTCTCTCGGGAAGAAGAAACAGGCAATCTTTTTCTCCCTGCTCCGCAAGGCTGTCATTGTGATCCCGCTGACCTTCCTGTTCCCTTATGCTTTCCACATGGGGAGCCGCGGAGTCTTCCTGGCGGAGCCGGTCTCCAACGTGATCGGCGGGGTTGCCTGCTTCGTAACCATGCTGCTGACCGTACTGCCGGAGCTTAACCGCATGGAAGGTTTGGAAAGAAAGTCATGAAGCCTATATGTTTCCAGGCGATTCTGCCAGCTGGCATTTACAGCAAAAAAGGAGCCGAAGCTCCTTTTTTTATACTGATATGACCTGAATCCCGGAACCCCGCCGAGGTCCCTGCGCGGTAAACTCTTACTCTTCCTCCGACTCTTCCACCAGGCTGTACTGCTTCTTGATCGTGATCGTCTCCTCGTATCCGGAGAAGATATCCTCTACTCTCGAGATATCCTGCCTCGGAGTGATCAGGGAGACCACCGGTACGATGACCAGACCGATCAGCATGGTAAATGCACCGGCGTTGATCGGGCTCTTGATGAAATGGAACAGCATGTTGAGTACCGTGATGCCGACCCCGGCGATGAAGCATGCCCAGACTGACGCTTTCGTAGTCTTCTTCCAGTACAGCCCGTACAGGAACGGTGCCAGGAAGGAGCCGGCAAGTGCGCCCCAGGAGTAACCCATCAGCTGGGCGATGAATGTCGGAGGATTCATGGCCAGCACGACCGACAGAACGATGAAGAACACCAGCAGCGCACGCATGACAAGCAGCTGTCTCTTTTCTTTCATGCTCTTGAAGTGTGCGATCAGATCCAGCGTCACCGATGAAGATGAAGTCAAGACCAGCGACGACAGCGTCGACATCGATGCAGACAGGACGAGGACGACCACGATCCCGATCAGGATGTCCGGCAGTCCGGAAAGCATAGCCGGCACGATCGCGTCATAGGCAACTGAGCCGTCCGCATTGTGGATCGCCGGGTTCTCACTGTACAGGCGTCCGAATCCGCCGAGGAAATAGCATCCGCCTGCGACTACGATCGCAAAGAATGTCGAGATGATCGTTCCGGCCTTGATGGACTTCTCATCCTTGATCGCATAGAACTTGCCGACCATCTGGGGAAGTCCCCAGGTACCGAGCGACGTCAGGACCACCACTCCGAGCAGGTTCAGCGGATCCGGTCCGAAGAAGGATACGAATGCGCCTTTCATGCCCTGCGTCACAGCCAGATCGCTCTCATATTCGGACAGTGTAGTCAGTGCCTGAATAAAGCCTCCGTTGCTCTTGATCACTGCTATAATCACAGCACTGATGCCGAAGAGCATGATAATGCCCTGGACAAAGTCATTTACAACCGTTGCCATATATCCGCCCAGTACTACATAGACGCAGGTCAGCGCTGCCATAACGATCACGCAGGTCGTATACGGGATATTGAACGCCATGCGGAACAGTCTGGACAGACCGTTATAAACCGAGGAAGTATAGGGGATCAGAAATATAAATGAGATCAGTGCCGCAGCGACTTTCAGGCTGTCACTGTCGAACCGCTTGCCGAAAAAGTCCGGCATGGTGCGGGAATCCAGATGCTTCGTCATGACTCTGGTCCGGCGTCCCAGGACGATCCATGCAAGGAGCGATCCGAGAACAGCGTTTCCGATGCCGGCCCACGTAGCAGAGATTCCGTATTTAAAACCGAACTGTCCTGCATAACCTACGAATACGACCGCCGAGAAATAGGACGTACCGTATCCGAAAGCAGTCAGCCACGGGCCGGCTGACCTTCCGCCCAGAACGAAGCCTTCCACACTGTTTGCCTTTCTTCGCGTCAGGATACCGATCATGATCATGACCACGAAGAAAATGATGAGAAATACAATTTTGATTGCCATGTTACCCTTCTCCCTCTTCAACTTATTTGAACTTGTGCATTCGCAGTTGAACGCGTTCATGCATAGATGCTTTAAACCGTTAAAGAATAAAGCGCACGTCATAATATTAACACAGTATCGGAAAAATGCAAGCAAAAAATCCTCCTGACGGAGGATTTTTTCACTGCTCATATACCCGGCCCGGGAAATGATCCACTGTATGTCAGGTATTATCCCGGCGTTTGGGGAGTTCTCCTGCCACTTCAGGATTCCATTGGGCCTTTACCGGAACCCTATTTTTTCCACTACGATCCCGGCGCCTTTTCTCCAGCTGCCTGATTCTCTCTTTATAAGGATCTGGACCTTTGTGACGGCATTTTTCCTGCTCCAGGTACTCAGATCGATACTGAAGCACTGTTTCTTTTTCTGCTGGATTCTCCCTGAAGCCTCAAATATGTTCCGGTTTCCGCTGAAAACACGGACCAGAAGTTCTGTTTTGCCGCTCGTAAGTACACCGTTTCTGACTGTCAGGCAGAGACGCGGGCAGGCAGACACATTCAGTTTTCCGAGTCCACGCTCCATCCCCCAATATACATTCACATTTCTTGAAGGATTTTTTACCAGCTTATAACTGGCGCCTTTTCTTTTTGTTGAGCGCACAGCCCCGCACTTACTCCATCCCCTGTCCAGTTTTTTCTTCAGACCGTATGCCCCGCAGGAAGCCAGAGGGCCTCTTTTATATGTACGTGTGGCAGAAACCTTCCTGCCGGTCAGCTTCTCGGATGTCAGTCTGGCTTTATTCAGAACAGAAAGGCTCAGGTCTGTATCCATGTATTTAAATATGGACCACGACGGTTTCTTTGTAGTTGCATTTTCTCCCCTGGACACTTTCCAGAGCCCGAAACTCGCACCGACCTTCGTCAGTTCATTCTGATCGACCTGGGAATAGTATACAAACGAATCCACCATCGGATCTGCCATCGCAAGATAATAAGACAGGGCAATCGCTTCGCTCTGCTGGGCCGATACATTCTGTTTCTTCCAGGTGGAAGAATATCCGTGTTCACTCAGTATGATCCTCGTCTTCTCCCCGTATTTTGTCCGGATATAGTTCGTGAGAACGCTCAGATTCTTCATGGTTATAATCGGACTCGTGATCTGGTTCGTTGTATCAAAATACTGCGGATCCGTTATGGACGGCTGCATCAGGTCCCCATTATAGGCATGGTACGCCAGGTTCCACGGATAACCGTCTTTCTTCATCCGCGCTGCAAATGTGTCCAGGCAGTTCCAGGCTTTGTAGTTATTGGAGAATATGATATTCCAGAAATGATCCAGCGGCACATACAGCCTTGCATTGGAATACACCCCGCGTATAACCCGGGAACTCATCTCAAACATACGGGCATAGAGATCCATATATGCGGAAAAGCTGATATTTCCGGCAGCGTTCCATTCCGATGCACTGTCGATCTCATTTCCGACGATCCAGCCGACTACTCTGCCGTATTTCCCCGAGCTGTAACGGTCTGCCAGAAAACTGATCGCTGCCTCGATCTGCCTCTGGTTCGTTCCGTTATCCATGTTCCAGGCATAAAAAGCCGCCTTTCTGTCTCTGGCCTTCGGATAGATCAGATTCTTCAGGTCCGACCGCTTCTGCATCAGCAGAATCCCGGTCACGATCATATTGTTCTGTTTCAGCTTTTTCAGGATCCCGTCCCATGCATTGATATTCGCTTTACGGAACCAGTATTTTTTTCCCTTATAGTTATACGAATAAGAACTTCCCGAATTGCGCTCCGATTTATGTGCAATGAACAGGGAAATCGGGAAATTGATCGTCGCGTGGCATACATTGAGTTCAAGCGCATCCTCCTCCATATCTGCGCCAAGCGCAAGCCCCTTTTTGTTTTCGGCTGTCGGATATGGATAGTTATATTTGGCGGCATACGCAGAATCAGCGGCCAGGATCGTCAGTACCATGATCAGAACTGCCGGTAAAATGCTTTTTAGCCTGCTCATAAATGAGTACTCCTTTCATTGTGCCGCTGCCGGTCCGGACTTCTCCGTACAATAATCCTGCCGCAGTTATACAGACTGCGGCAGGAAGGTCAGGCGGAATTTACGACTGGTTCTCTTTCGCTACCAGATTTTCTACACCGTACCGTTTCCTCAGGGCCGGCTTCTCTATCTTGCCGGTCGCATTTCGCGGAACATCGGCAAAGATAATCTGCTTCGGCCTCTTGTAGCGCGGAAGCGCCGCGCAGAAGCGGTTGATCTCATCCTCGGTGCACTTCATGCCTTCCTTGATCTCGATGATGGCGCCGGTGATCTCTCCCAGGCGCTTATCCGGCATACCGATGACCGCCACATCCTTGATCTTCGGATGCTCCTCCAGGAAGTTCTCGATCTCGACCGGATAGATATTCTCTCCGCCGGAAACAATGACATCTTTCTTGCGGTCGACCAGGAAAATGAATCCGTCGTCGTCCAGCATCGCCATGTCGCCTGTATACAGCCAGCCGTCCTTCAGGACTTCCGCGGTCGCTTCCGGATTGTTGAAATATTCCGTCATGACGCCGGGGCCTTTGACACAGAGTTCACCGACATCTCCCTGCTTCACCTCATTACCGTCCTCATCCACGATCCTGCACTCCCAGCGATAGCCCGGGACGCCGATCGCACCGACCTTATTGGTGTTTTCCAGGCCGAGGTGTACGCAGCCGGGACCGGTGGATTCCGACAGACCGTAGTTCGTGTCGTACTGATGATCCGGGAAATACTCCTTCCAGTGACGGATCAGTGATGGCGGTACCGGCTGGGCGCCGATATGCATCAGCCTCCACTGGTCCAGTTTGTAATCGGAGAGTTTGATCTCCCCGCGGTCGAGCGCATCCAGAATATCCTGTGCCCACGGCACCAGAAGCCATACGATCGTACACTGTTCGTCGGAAGCTGCTCTCAGGATCACATCCGGCTTCGTCCCCTTCAGAAGTACCGCTTTGGAGCAGGTCCAGAGAGAACCCATCCAGTGGAATTTCGCACCGGTATGGTAGAGCGGCGGAATGCACAGGCAGCAGTCATCTTTAGTCGTCTGATGATGAACCGCCTCCATCTCAGCTGCCTGATAGAGGGAAAGATGCTTATGGAGGATCGCCTTCGGGAATCCTGTGGTCCCCGAGGAGAAATAGATCGCTCCGAAGTCGTCATTGGTCAGCGGGATCTGCGGATCCGTGCTGGGATAATCCGCCACAAGTTCACGGTAGCTCTCCGCGAATTCCGGGCATCCGTCGCCAACGTAGAACAGCAGGCGCCCTTCTCCGATCGCGTCCGAATTGGTCTGGATCCGGTTGATGAACTCCGGTCCGAAGAACAGGATCTCCACTTCCGCAAGGCTCAGGCAGTAGGAGATCTCATTTGCGGTATAACGGAAGTTGAACGGAACCGCAACCGCGCCGGATTTCAGGATACCGAAATAGATCGGAAGCCACTCCAGGCAGTTGAACATCAGGATGGCGACCTTCTCACCCTTCTTGACGCCCCTGTCGATCAGCATGTTTGCAACACGGTTTGCCTTCTCATCAAATACCTGCCAGGTGATCTGGCGGCGGTACGGATGCGCGACCGTCTGCTGTACCAGGTCAAACTCCTTGAAAGAAAGCTTCCTGGGATCTTCCATGCTTGGATTCAGTTCAATGAGGGCGACCTCGTCTCCATGTTCACGTGCGTTTCTGGTCAATAAATCTGTTACAGGCATTGTGCTTTTCCTCCATATTATTTGTAAAATGCTGCCAGCTTTGCAAAGGCTTCCAGTGATCTCTCCGCGCGCTCTGTCGGTACGCAGTAACTGATCCGTGTGTGGCCAGGACAGCCGAATCCGGAGCCGGGTACGATCAGGAGATCGAAGTCCTTCGCTTTCTCGCAGAATGCCAGATCATCCGGGATCAGTGTCTGCGGGAACATGTAGAAGGTTCCCTCCGGCTCCACGCATGTGAATCCGAGGTCCCGGAGTCCCTTCACCAGGATGTTCCTGTTGGTCTCATATACGGATATGTCGCTGGTGTCTTCCGCGCACATTGCGCAGACTCTCTGGAACAGGCTCGGAGGGCAGACATAGCCCAGGGAGCGTGATGCCCCGGCGACTGCGGCATAGACTTCGTCGTGATCTTCCATCTCATCCGGAACGGCCACGTATCCGATACGTTCTCCCGGAAGCGACAGGGCTTTTGACCAGGAATAGCAGACCAGCGTATTGCCGTAGTAAGACGGCACCCATGGCACTTTGACTCCGTCAAATGCAATCGCGCGGTACGGTTCATCGGAGATCAGATAGATCACATGACCGAACTCTTCGCTCTTGTCTTTCAGGATCTGCGCCAGGCGGCGGATCGTATCCTCGGAGTAGACTGCTCCGGACGGGTTGTTCGGAGAGTTGATGAGGACCGCCTTCGTATTGCTGCTGAGCACTGCTTCAAATCGCTCGAAATCGATCTGAAAATGTTCGATATCGGCGGGGATCAGCTGCATTTTCCCTCCCGCACCTTCAATAAAGACTTTATACTCCGGGAAGTACGGTGCGAATACGATCACTTCCTCCCCCGGATTCAGGAGTCCGTTCAGGCAGCCGCAGAGTGCGCCGGCCGCACCGGTTGCGATGTACAGGCTGTCCGGGCTGATGGTGTATCCGAAACTCTTACCGATCGACTCCGCGATCCTCCTTCTGGCATCTTTGTCTCCCTGTGCGCTGGTGTAACCATGTATCGCGACCGGATCCATCTCCTGAAGCAGGCGGATCGCTGTCTCATTGACAGAGGAAGGAGCCGGGACCGAAGGGTTGCCGATGGAAAAATCAAATACATTCTCCGCACCGACTTCCGCGACCCTCTTCATACCGAATTCGAACAGGTCACGGATAATCGAACGCTGCATCCCAAGTCCCATCGCGCGTTTGTTTACATTTGACATAGTGTTTTCCTCATTTCTGTAGATTCTGCGTTATCCGGCTCTTCCCAGTTCAAAAGCCTTCAGGTTCAGTTCCCGGAACTTCTCCGGTACGCACTCTTCGATCGCCTTCTTCCAGTCCTCTTCCGGTATGTCAAAATACTTTGACAGCCGCCCCATCAGGACGATATTGACCGCTTTCACGGAACCTGCCTGCTCTGCAAGCGTCAGGCAGTCCATCGCATCGACGAGAGCGCCTTTTGCCTCCATCTTCGCGATCAGGTCGTCCGGATACGATGCGGCGCCTGTGATGACCGGCATGGGATCGATCTGCTGCGTATTGGTCACGATCCTTCCGCCCTTTTTCAGGAACGGCAGATAGCGCGCCGCTTCCAGCTTCTCAAACGATACGATAAAGTCCGCTTCGCCCTTATCGATGATCGGGGAATAAACCCTGTCACCAAAACGGACATAAGTGACGACTGAGCCGCCCCGCTGGCTCATGCCGTGGACCTCAGACACCTTGACATCGTACCCTCTCGTAAGAAGAAGATGGCCGAGCAGTTTCGACGCCAGAAGCGAACCCTGTCCGCCTACGCCGACGATCATAATATTCCTGGTCTCCATGATCAGCCCTCCTTCCTTCTCTGAAGTTCTTCTGCAGTAACCAGTGCGTCAAACCTGCACATCTGCTGGCAGATACCGCATCCGATGCACTGCGTCCGGTCGATGACAGCCTTTTTGTCCTTCATACTGATTGCCGGACATCCGATCTTCATGCAGGACTTACATCCGACGCATTTCTCCGGATCATTGACCAGAGGCTTTTTGTGGACGACCGGTTTTCGATCGACCGTCTTCAGCAGTGCGCAAGGTCTTCTGGAGATAATGACCGACGGCGCCTGTGCCGCAAGTTCCTCCCTGACCGCAGCATCGCATTCGGCAAGGTTGTACGGATCCACGACACGCACCCGTTCGATCCCCATAGCCCGGACCAGCGACTCCAGATCGATCTTTCCGCAGGGATCTCCGTGGATATCCAGTCCGGTTGCAGGATTCTGCTGATGTCCCGTCATGCCGGTAATGGAATTGTCCAGGATGATGACCGTTGAATTGCTCTGGTTATAAGCGATATCCGCAAGGCTCGTCATTCCGGAGTGGATGAAGGTCGAATCTCCGATGACCGCAACCGTACACTGCTCCGAATCAGCTCCGCCCACTTTGTTGAAGCCATGCAGCATACTCACGGACGCTCCCATGCAGAGATTGTTGTCCATCGCGAAGAGCGGAGCAGCACCGCCCAGCGTATAACATCCGATGTCTCCCATGACACGGACCTTCTGCCTGCTCAGCGTATAGAAGAGTCCCCGGTGAGGACATCCGGCGCACATGACAGGCGGACGGACCGGGATCGCGTCCTCCAGCTTCTCCGCAGGCGGGACCTCCAGGCCATCCGTTCCGGATAAGCCTGCATCCTTCAGGAACGGTGCCATCTTCTCTCTCAGGAGATTCTGGCTGTATTCCCACTCCAGAGGAAGCACATCCTTGCCGTGGACTTCCAGTCCCAGTTTCCTGCAGTGATCCTCAATCACCGGGTCCAGTTCTTCCACGACCCACAGGTTCTCAACGCTCCCGGCGAAATCAAGGATCAGGGAATCCGGAAGCGGATTGACCAGGCCGATCTTTAATACGTCTGCCTGATCCCCGAACACCTCTTTCACATACTGATAGCAGGTAGAATCGCAGATGATGCCAAGCTTTCCTGCGCCTTTCTCAATACGGTTCAGTTCAACGCCTCTGTAGGTGCCGGCATTGCCAAGCTCCGTCAGTTTTCTGGTGCGCTCCTCCACAACAGGATGCCGGCGGATCGCATTTGCCGGAGTCATCAGATACTTCTGCGGATTCTTCTCATAGGGAACGCGTTCTTTCTCTGTCCGCTCTCCCTTCTCGACTACACTCTGGGAGTGCGCCACTCTCGTGCACATCTTGATGATGACCGGCGTATCGAACTCTTCAGATATCTCATAAGCGGCCTTTGCGAAAGCCAGTGCTTCCGCCGAATCGCTCGGCTCCAGCATCGGGAGTTTGGATGCGATCGCATGATGGCGTGAATCCTGCTCGTTCTGAGAGGAATGCATCCCCGCATCGTCCGCAACAACAATGACCATACCTGCATTGACGCCAGTGTAGGAAGCGGTATACATGGGGTCTGCGGCTACATTCATGCCGACATGCTTCATGGCGCACATGCTTCTCTTTCCGGCAAGGGCAGCCCCGAACGCCACTTCCATGGCTACCTTCTCATTCGGTGCCCACTCGCTGTAGATATCCCTGAACAGCGAGATCTCCTCCGTCACTTCCGTGCTCGGCGTTCCCGGGTAACTGGAAACAACACTGCATCCGCCTTCATACAGGCCGCGGGCAAGTGCTTTGTTCCCCAGCATCAATTCCTTCATAGAACTTCACTCCCCCTTCTGCAGTTTCTCTATCATCTTCGGCATACAGCCCGTTCCGTCAGAAAAAACTCTCTTCACGCGGCTGATCGTGGCGGAGCTGGCGCCGGTCTCCTTCATGATGTCCATATAGACTTTGCCCTGCGCAAGCATCCTGGCGACCTCAAAACGCTGTTCAAGAGCCTCCAGTTCCTTCCCGGTGCAAAGATCATCAAAAAAGTCGCAGCACTCCTGATAGGAATTCAGTTTTAGAATGGTGTCATACATGGCGCGTCTGCGCTTCCTGTCTCTTCCTGCCATCTGTTATCCTCTCTTCTCTGGTTTCATAATCTTTTGCTTTCTGCCGTCTGTTCTCACGCTTTCACTGCCTGCGCCGCAGCACATACGGGATCGTTCCAGTCCTGTCAGTTACAGCCAAATGCATGGCAGTACCGTGCATATGAGCCATGATAACACTTTTGCCGTTTAAAGTAAACACTTTAAATCACGAAAGAAAAATGTGTAAAAAAGACTGCTGCATCACTGCGGCAGTCTCTGTTGTACTGTTTATTTCAGGACTGATTACTGATATCCCAGGTGTCCTGCTCATCCGCGCTGTTGTCCTCTCCACTCTGATGGATCTCATCCCAGGTATCGCCAAAGAAACTGTTGTCAAACCCGTAATCATCACCGTAAACCACCGGCAGATCCCACAGGAGGTCTTCCAGTTCCTCTTCCCCAAGCAGTTCCTGCATCAGCGGATAGTCGATCACACCATTCGGATCCATATCCAGATCCTCCTGAAACGCCATGATCGCATTGCGGGTCGCCGGACCGTACGAGCCGTCAATGCCTCCGCACGGGTATCCCTCCGCAGTGAGTTCCTGCTGTACCGCTTTGCAGATCGACGAATTATTTAAAAAGGTCTGGTTCGGCCAGGAGCCGGTCGCGAAAGAGATCAGAATCACGTTCTCGTCCCAGTCAAGATAAAACGTGATCTCTCCGACATGCCACTTCGGCTGATACCGGTACAGGTAAGAAACGCTGGACCGGATGTCTGTCTTAAACATATTCGCAAGACGGGTCCACCCGTTGTTCACTGCAGATGTATACAGGGCATCATTCGTCGGCGTCGTATCCAGAAGCGCCGGTCCGTACGCATTGGCCACTTCCGTGATCGAATCGCCGAGCTGGATGCCGCGGGCAGTTGTGAGTACCCCTTCTTTACTCGGATCAGAAGACGGATCATACCAGAAGCTTCTGACACCGCCGGAAGGTGAAGTCGCATACAGCCAGTCTTCCAGGCTGTAGTTGTACGGAGCCAGATAAGAGATACCGGACATATCGTCCGCACTGACAACGAAATCATATGAATCCAGCGGAAATACATCAATATCCGCCCAGGCCGGGATGCTCATACAGAGTACCAGTACCGCCGCTGCATATAAAACTGCAAATCTCTTTCTTATATTCATATATCCCCCTCTCCTGTAATTGGGCAGGAGCCTCTGAAACAGGACTTTCATGCCCAAATCATCCGATATTCTCCAGGAACTGTCTGACAATCTGCGTATATGCTTCCTCCCCCAGAACCTTCCTGGAATGCGCGTGCGTCGCCTCATCCACCAGATGCAGCTCACAGTACCCGGAAGCTGTTTTCGCAAGTTCCTCGCTGTTGGCGCAGGGCACAAAATGATCTTCTTTCCCGTGGATCAGGCAGACCGGTACGGAATTGTCCTTCAGGGCATCCCTTGGTGAGGAATCCTTCATGTCAAAATGATACATCCTCTGCAGTGTGCGGTTTACCGGATCGATCATGAATCCGATATGCATGCTCCGATAACCGCTTCCGATCAGGTCATACAGGTTTGCAAAAGGACAGTCGGCCACCACAAACCGGACCTTCGGCCGGTACTTCAGGACGATGAGCGATGCAGCGGCACCCATGGATTCCCCGTGTAGTCCCAGTTCGATGTCTTCACCGTACCGGTCATAGGTATCCTCGATCACCTTTTGAAGATCCTGCGCTTCAAAGTTCCCGATCGAACATGCGGCGTCCTTATTCACGCCATGGTCCCTGCAGTCGTAGATAATGCAGTTGTACCCGAGGGACAGAAACGTCGGAATGTATTTGACTGTCCCGTACCGGTTCGAGGTGTAACCGTGCGTCAGGATAACATACTTCCTGCCTATATCCTGCGCGGCGTCCTCTCCACGCAGCCTGCTCCAAATGCTGTTCTCCGTTTTCACCAGCTCACAGTGGAGCGTGTATCCGTCCATACCGGAAACTGTATATGAGGATCGCTCGGTCAGGTCAAAATCCCCCCACAGTCCCTGCTCAATCTCCCAGTCCTTTTCCTCCGCCAGAGTCTTTCCCTTTGGCTTAGCGATCCGGCGTGCAAGGTACATACTTCCACCGCCCGCGGCAACTGCCGCGGCAGAAGCACCTCCCAGAAGCATTGCCTTCGCGGCACTGCTGACAGTTCCCATCGATTTTTCCTCCTGCTGTAAGGTCTGTATATGTTACAGGATTCTCTTCCCCGCAAACAAAGTACCCACCGGCACTCCATGCACGATATCATGCAGAACCTCCGGACGTTTCCCGTTGCAGATCGTCACATCGATGCCCTGTCTGGTAGCCAGTTCCGCTGCCTGCAGTTTAGTCTTCATACCGCCGGTTCCGCGCCTGGAACCTGCTCCGCCGGCCAGGTCATACAGAGACTGACTGATCGTTTCAATGCGATGGATCAGTTTCGCGTGCGGGTTGAATCTCGGATCCGATTCATAGAAGCCATCGATATCAGAAAAGATCACCAGCTTCTCGGCACGGACCAGTACCGCCACGACAGCAGAAAGCATGTCGTTGTCACCGAACAGCCGGTCCTTGGACTCGATCTCCGTATAACTGACAGAATCATTTTCATTTACGATCGGTATGATCCCGTTCTCCAGAAGCGCCTCGAAAGTATTCGTAAGGTTTTCCTTCTTCTCCTCCTGTTCGATGTCCGACGCATTCAGAAGGATCTGCGCGATCGTATGCCCGTACTCACCGAAAAACTTATCGTACAGGAACATGTTCTGGCACTGTCCGACCGCTGCCGCCGCCTGCTTCATGCGCATGGATTCCGGTTTGGTTTTCAGTCCCATCTTGCTCGAGCCGACTGCGATCGCGCCGGAAGAGACAAGGATCACCTGATAGCCCATGTTCGCTACATCGGAAAGTACAAGCGCAAGCTTGTCAAATGCCTTCAGGTTTGTATTGCCGATATCATTGGTCAGGCTCGATGTTCCGACCTTAACTACGATTCTGTTCTGTACCAGAGACATGATAATGGTTCCTCTCTATCAGCTGTCCGGAAGATCCGCAAAGTGCGGATCTTACTTCCGTCCGTAATACATACTTCGTACATTCTATCTGATTGATCTGCTGAGTGCAACAGCCCCGGAGCATATCTCCGGGGCTGCAGGAATAACTCATGTGGCTTCACAGCTGATCAGCTGTTTATTTGATCTTGATCTTGAAGTCTTTCTTCTTGCCGGATCCGTCAAGAGCCATCGCGGTGATCTTCACCGTCTTGCCCTTCCCGGCCGCAAGCGCCTTGACAGTTCCGTTGGAAGCGACTGTCGCCCATTTTGTATTGGAAGATGTCCACTTCACGTTCTTGTTTGCCTTGCCCTTTGTCGTTGTTACCTTCGCCTTCAGTTTCACAGTCTTCCCGACCTTGACGGTCTTCTTGCCGCTGATCGCAATCTTCTTGACCATTCCTTTCATGATGAAGATCTTAAAGGTCGCCTTCTCAGAAGGAGTCGTCACAGACTGGGCAGTTATGATTACAGTCTTTCCTCCGGCCTTTGCATTGAGGCTCACAACACCTGTGCTGCTTACCATCGCCAGACTCCGATTGCTGGATGTCCATTTCAGCGGGTAATTCTTTACATTGCCCGGCATAGCCACTGCCGAGATCTGTACTTTCTTCCCTGCTGCAATCTGATTGGAGATCGCGCTGAGCTTGATCGTTGCTTTCAGTTTACTGCCGTAGACACGTGTCTCAGTCTTCTTGCATCCGCTGCAGGTACGTTTCTGCTGTGCCGCCTTGAATATGGTTGCCTTCGATGTCGTCGTCCATGCGCTCCAGGTGTGTACATGAACAGGTTTCACGCTCGTATTATTCGCCAGCGATGTTCCTCCCGACAGGTTCTTCCACTGTGTCTCATTTCCGGCAAACTGAACATTCGCGCCGGAAGCGACGGAAGATTCAAATGCGCTCTCCGGGATCGCTGCTGTCAGGCTCTTAGGAAGTGAAACATCCGTTACGTTATTCAGACCTGTGAAGGCATTTTCACCGATCTTCGTGACTCCTTCCGAAACAACTATCTTCGTGACGCCAAGATCCTTAGCCGCCTGAGCCCATGGAGCAGATTCATCCGCTCCGTCCCCATAGTCTTTCATTGCCGCGCTCTGAGCTCCGCTCTTCACACCGATCGTAAGGACCCCGTTCTCAATGCTCCAGGTAATATCGGTTTCTGCTTCACCACTTGCCGGCTTCTTCGGAATTGTTATGGTCTTTGTGCCGGGATAGACGGTTCCTTCAAATGTTACCGATGCGGTATAGACCTTCTTTCCATCCGCTTCATAGGTTGGGTCTGTATCCTCAGTGCAGGTAACGTCATTTGTCGTCACCGTTTGTGGATGCGAGTTATCATTCTGGCAGATAAATGTAGCTGTTGCACTCTTCTGTCCATCCGGATCATCTGGTATCACCCATGTCCAGACTGGATCTCCCCATTTGTGGCCAAGTGCAGATTCCCCTACAGGTTCCGAAGTGTCTTGATACGTCTTTCCATCGAAACTAACCGTTGCAGTATAGGTCCTGTTTCCAGGCTCTGTACAAGTAGCAGTCGTTACAGATGTGATTTCCGCATCCTCGGTGTGTATATCGCCACAGTGGCTGCAGGTGAATGTGGCTTTTGCACTGCCGTAACTATCCCATGTCCAAGCCGGCTCACTCCATCCATGTCCGAATGCGGTCTCCGGCTCAGTCTTTGTGTCGGTATACTCTGTTCCCTCAATACTGGCTTTTGCAGTATAAGTTCTGACTCCA